>WHTW01000161.1 GCA_009377525.1 Rhodospirillales bacterium | reverse complement strand
CGCATGTGGCCAACCAACGACATGTGGATGAACGCCTTGATGTTTGCCGCGGGCGGCAGCGCGCTGATTCTCGTCGCCGCGTTGGGCAGCGTACTCGGTCAATCGGCAGGCGGGCGGAAGGTCATGAAAGCTGCGCCGATCGCGCTCTGCCTGCTGATCGGCGTATATGTGGTTGTGGCGATGTACGGACAGTCGTCCGAGCCTGGGAAGGAGTGCATCTATGCAGCGGCCCATCCCTCGGATTGCTGAGTTCAATCAATTCACGAGTTGACCCGTCCGATCACGACGATCGGACGGGCCATACGCTTTCGAAGCGTCGCAGAGATGCGCAATATTCGACCTTGAAGGTGCAACTTTTCCTCCTTGCAAGGCGTTTATCCCATCTGCTCGGGGAGCGGCCCACTGAACGCTACAGCGGAAAGTATCGGGTAAGACACGACGCACGCCTTTCTGCAATTGGTGAGGTGGGTTGGTGAGTTCTCCAATCGAACATTATGCCTTGATTGGCGACTGCCGTTCCGCTGGCCTGGTGGGACGAGACGGCTCGATCGACTGGCTGTGCTGGCCGCGCTTCGACTCCGATGCTTGCTTCGCTGCTCTCCTCGGTGCGCCTTCCAACGGCCGCTGGCTGATCCGTCCTGCCGACGACCCGGTCAGCATCTCGCGGCGCTACCGGAAGAACACGCTCGTTCTGGAAACCAGCTTCACGACCGCCGACGGCAGGGCGACGCTGATCGATTTCATGGTTCCGCATGGGCAAGGATCGGACCTGGTCCGCGTGGTAAGGGGAGACGAGGGTGAAGTTGCACTGCGCATGGAGCTCGTCCTGCGCTTCGGCTACGGTGCGGCGATTCCCTGGGTGACCCGCGGAAAAGACGGTGCCGTGCGAGCCGTTGCCGGTCCCGACATGACCGTGCTTCGCACGCCTGCTGCCCTGCGCGGTGAGGATTTCAAGACTTCTGCGATGTTTACGGTGACGCCGGGAACGGTCGTGCCGTTCGTCCTGAGCTATGGCCCGTCGCATTTGCCGGAGCCGCCCGCCATCGACGCGCTGCAGGCGCTCGAATCCTGTGAATCGTTCTGGCGTGACTGGTCGGCCCGCGCGACCGTTTCACCGCCCTACGACGAGGCGGTGATGCGTTCGTTGATCACGCTGAAAGGGCTGACCTACGCGCCCAGCGGCGGCATCGTCGCGGCGCCGACGGCTTCGCTGCCGGAAGACATCGGCGGCATGCGCAACTGGGATTATCGCTACTGCTGGATACGCGATTCGACGTTCACGCTGCTCGCGCTGATGGATGCAGGTTTCTACGAGGAGGCGGCGGCCTGGCGCGATTGGCTGCTGCGGGCGGCAGCCGGTGCGCCGGCCGACATGCAGATCATGTACGGCCTGATGGGCGAACGCCGCCTCACCGAGTGGGAGGCCGACTGGCTGCCCGGTTATCTCGACTCCCGCCCCGTGCGCTTCGGCAATGCCGCTTATCGGCAGTTCCAGCTCGACGTCTACGGCGAGCTCATGGACTCCTTTGCCCAGGCGCGCGCCGGGGGCCTGGCCGCGACCGAAAGCGGCTGGGCCCTGCAGCGCGAGCTGGTCCGCCATGTCGCCCGGAAGTGGCGCGAGCCGGACTACGGCATTTGGGAGACGCGCGGTCCGCCGCGCCATTTCACGTTCTCGAAGGTCATGGCCTGGGTCACCCTCGACCGTGCCATCCGGGCCGTGGAGCGCCATGGGTTGCCGGGTGACGCTGCGGAATGGCGCGGCATCCGCGATGCCATCCATGACGAGATCTGCGCGCGGGGATTCGATGCCGGGGCGAACACCTTCCGCGCCGCCTACGATTCGGCGACGCTCGACGCCAGCCTGCTGCTGCTGGCGCAGGTCGGGTTCCTCGACGGCGCCGATCCGCGATTCGCCGGCACCGTGGCGGCCATCGAGCGCGAGCTCCTGGTCGATGGCTTCGTGTTGCGCTACGACACCGGCCGCGAACCCGACGGATTGCAACCGGGCGAAGGCGCTTTCCTCGCCTGCAGCTTCTGGCTGGCCGATGCCTATCTCACGCTGGGCCGGCGCGACGAGGCGCGGGCACTGTTCGAACGCCTGCTGGCGCTTGCCAACGATGTCGGCCTGCTGGCCGAGGAGTTCGATATCGGACGGCAGTGCATGGTCGGGAACTTTCCGCAGGCTTTCTCGCATGTCGCCTTGATCAATACGGCCTTCAATCTCAGTCAGGCCGCGCATCCTTCGGAGCAGCGCGCGGGCAAGGAAAACGATCGGCATCGCGATGACGGCCCGCGCGGCAAGAGCCAGGATCGCGCATAACCGTGGCCATCGTGCAAAAGAACTGGCCGACCCTAGCCAATGACAGCACTGCCAGCACTTGGGTTGGCAGGCACAGGCCATGGTATGACGGCAGCGGCGGCCCCCAGGTATGGCCCCTCCTGGAGCCTCAAAAAGTCGCAATAAAAGAACCCGGCGTCTCCGGTGATCGCCGGCATGGACTGTAGTTATTGACAATCACGGCGGTTCTCGATAGAGTCCGGCGTCTGTCGCTCTATGCATCGTTTATCCGACCATGTGCCGGACCGCTCCCGCCCGGGAGCCGGTCATCCCGTCCGGCTGCGTTCAGCCGGACGGGATGGGCTCCAGGGCCAAACCACGTCGAGGAGGATCTGGGTCAGCGCAAACTGCGGGAACTGCGCAAACCTCAGAACTCCCATGAAATGCGCACCGAACACATCATTGGTTCTCAAGTCGCAAACTGCGGAAACTGCGCAAACCTCGCCTGGAGTGCAGTCGATGCTTGCACCTTCGGTCCCAAGGGGGGCAGTCCCGCGGGAGGGGCAGCGGGAAATGCAGAAAATGCCGAAAATCCAAAAGCGGCGTGCATTCAATGGCTTGGCGGGCATCGGCCGGCCTGTCGGAAATTGGCCGAAAATGCCGAAAATTCACCAGCGAGGCGACGGCAGTGCATGCACCCCTCCGGCAAGGCCGAGAGGCGGCTGCGCGCGCCGGCGCAAGCGGCACCCAGCCGTCAAAACCACTGTGCAGAGCTGCTAGACGATTTGCGCGTTCCATCCGCCATAGCGGTGCCGGATGGGACCACGCGGCAGGCTCAGCAAGAGCAGCGCCAGACCGGCGATTGCGGAAGCGGTCTGCGCTGCTGCCGCCGCGCTGCCGAGGAAGAGATCAGAAAGCAGCGCGAGCCCCCATGGACAGTTCAAGACACGCAACGACCGCGTGACTTCGGCCGCGGCGATGGCGGTCGTCGTCAGGACCAGGGCGCCGATGACGTGATGGGAATTGGCGGCCGCTTCCTTCGATCCGAGGACCGGCCGGCGGAGCATCAGCCAGGCGCCGATCGCCGCGCGGCGGCCCGCCCGTCGCGGGCTGACGTCGAGCCAACGAACGTCGACCAACTGGAGCTGACGATGCATACGTGCGCCGCTGTGAGCGATGTGAACGATGAAGCTCGCCCCGAATTCCCCGCCGGAACGCGACGTGGTCCCGCTCTGGCCGAGAGGAGTGGGCCCCACGTTCTCATCCCAAAAACGTTAGACACGCGAAAAACGTTAGACACGGACGTCACAGTGCTTTCCCCGCTTTTTCAGGGAGTTGGAGCCCGCTGTTGAGAAACTCTGAAGTACCCTCGCCGGTGTGCAGAGTTTTTCCATCCAACGTTTTTCCTGCGCACATGAAGGGTACGCAGTGCCTTTCGCTCGGGATGACAGCGCCGCCGGTATCGGGCATTTGTCTTCGCGCTATTACCCTCCGGAGGCGTCTTCCCCTCAATGGCTGCCGGTCGCAATCTCTCGCTTGCAGCCTTGATGCTCGCCCTGGTCGCCGCCGCGGCGCTGGCCCTGCCGTCGGCCCTGTGGGCCTGCCTGGTGGCGACGCTTCTGGGACTGGCAGGCGTCGTGCTGTTTCGCGGCAACGGCTGGCGCACCGGCGCACTGCTGGCTGCGGCGGTGGCGCTGAGCTTGGCGCTGCTCGATGCCTTCGCCGGCCTGCTCACGCCGATGGCGCACGGGGCGGGCCTGGTGCGCACCGTCGAGCCGCGCTGGTGGCCCCAGCCGCATCCCGTGCTGGGCTTCCGCCCGGCGCCCGACAGCACCGCCGTGGCGACCGCGACCTTCGACGGCCAGCCGGTCTACCAAGAGACCTATCATATCGATTCCGAGAGCAGCCGCGTCACGCCCAAGGTGCCGCCGGGCGCCGACCTCTATCTCTTCCTGGGCGATTCCTTCATGTTCGGCCAGGGCATCCGCGACGACGAGACGCTGCCCTGGCTGTTCGCCGAGGCCAACGGCAACAAGGTGCGCACGCTCAACCTCAGCGCGCCGGGCAACGCGCCCAACCACCTGGTGCGCGCCTTCGAGGCGGGCCTGCTCGATCGCTACCTCGGCCAGCCGGTGAAGGGCGTGGTCGTCTGGATCATCCCGGCCCAGCTCGCGCGCACCACCGGCGACGGCTCGTGGCTCGGCTCCTCTCCGCGCTACGAGCTTTCAGACGGCAAGCTCGTGCATACGGGTTCGTTCACCGAGTATCGCCTCAGCCATCCCATCGCCGGCCTGAAGTATTACCTGGGCGAGCTCTTCCCCTTCATCGACGCGATCGGCGAGAAGCAGCGACAGGAGGAGCAGCTAAGACTGTTCGTCGCCATGATGGCCCAACTGCAGCAGTATGCGCGCGAGAAGTTCAACGCGCCGCTGGTCGTGGTCTATTCCTGGCCCGACGAGAAGTCGCGCGGCACCCACGGCGATTCGGTGATCGACCAGTCCATGCTGATCGACGTCATCACGCAGATGCGCAAGCTCGGCATCGAGCTGGTGCGCGTCGATGACCTCACCTCGGGCCAGCCGGTCGACAAGCTCCTGATCCCGCACGACGGCCACCCCACCATCGTTACCAACAAGCTGATCGTCGACGAACTGAAGCGGCGTCTGATCAAGTGACGTCATCAAGGCTTGCGCCGCGACTGCAATACCGGCAGCCTGCGGCCAACAAGACCCGCGGCGGAAGCGGGTTTCGCATGAAGGAATCGCTTCGAGGAGGGGTGGAGCGGGTGAGCCACGTCGCACCAATGCGTGCGCTCAATCGGCCCAAGCCGACGGTCGACGTCGAGCGAAGGACCGACGGCACACTGATTCTCTCCGCCGATCGCTCGCTGCCGGCCGACCTGCCGCTGGTCATCGACCTTTTGCAGCGCGCCGCCGAGCGGCGACCCCAGGTCACCTTCCTGGCCGAACGCCGCGGCCCCGATCGACGTTGGCATCGGCTGAGCTACGCCGAGGCCTGGGCGCGTACCGGCGCCATCGCTTCGTGGCTGATCGCACAAGGCTTCGGTCCCGACGGCAAGCCGATCGCCATCCTGTCCGACAACAGCCTCGAGAACGCGCTGTTGGTGTTTGGCGCGCTGCGTGCCGGCGTCCTGGTCGCGCCGATCTCGCCCAACTACTCACTGTCCGGCGACTTCACGCGCCTCGACCGCGCGCTCTCGGTCGTCGAGCCCGGCCTGGTGTTCGCGCAAGACTCGGTCCGCTATGCCGGCGCCCTCGACCGCGCCAGGACGCGGATCGTCACCGTGGACGGCAAGCGCGGTCTCGCCTTCGGAGCGCTGGCTGCCTGCTCGATCGACGCGTCGGTCTCCGAGCGTCGCCTGCACATCGCGGCGGGCACGCCGGCCAAGATCCTGTTCACCTCGGGCTCGACCGGCCTGCCGAGGGGCGTCTTGAATATCCACGGCAATCTCGCCGCCGCCGCCGAGATGAACCGTTCGCTGGGCGAGCCGCTCGACGAGAACCGCATCGGCGTGTCGCTCGACTGGCTGCCCTGGCACCACGCCTGGGGCGGCAACTCCAACCTGAACGGCGTCATCCGCTCGGCCGGCTCCTTATATATAGACGGTGGCCGCCCCGTGCCGGGCCGCTTCCAGGAGACCCTGGAGAACCTGCGCGAGCTCTCGCCTACAAGCTTCGCCACGGTTCCGGCGGCCTATCCGCTGCTGCTCGAGGCCTTGGAGCGCGACGAGGATCTGCGCCAGAAGTTCTTCAAGAACCTGCGCGGCCTGGGCTACGGCGGCGCGCTGCTGCCACAGGAAAGCTTCGACCGCCTGCAGAGCCTGGCCGCCGGCCAGCTCGGCGAGCGCCTGCCGTTCAGCTGCGGCTGGGGCATGACCGAGACCACCAGCGTCGGCCTGATGGTCTACTGGAACGTCGACCGGTCCGGCCTTTTGGGCCTGCCGCCGCCCGGCGCGCTGGTGAAGCTGGTCCCCGCCGGCTCAGAGTCTTCCGGACCGCGCGCTTCCAGCGCGCTCATGAGCGCGCTGGAAGCGCGCGGTCCGGAAGAGCATGACGACCGCTACGAGCTGCGCGTGAAGGGCCCGCACGTCATGGCGGGCTACTACAAGGATCCCGGGGGCACGGCGGCCGCGTTCGACTCGGAAGGCTTCTTCAAGACCGGCGACGCCGCACGCTGGGTCGACGAGACCAATCCCGTCGCCGGCATCGCCTTCGCCGGCCGTCTGTCGGAGGAATTCAAGCTCGCCTCGGGCACCTGGGTGCGCGCCACGACGCTGCGCACGCAATTGATCGACGCCCTGCAGCCCTACGTGCGCGACCTTTTAATCGCAGCACCCGACCGACCGTACCTTGGCGCCTTGATCTGGCTCGACGCGATGGCCTGCGCCGATGCCGGCGGGCCTGTGGTGTGGAAGCCCGCGCTGTCGCGGTTGCTTGCCGCTTTCAACGGAAGACCCGCTGCCTCCGGGGGCGGCTCCAGCAACCGCGTGCTGCGGCTCCTGGTGCTCGACGAGCCGCCGTCGGTGGCCGAGGGCGAAGTCACCGACAAGCGTTCGCTCAACACGCGGCGCGTGCTCGACCGGCGATCGGCCGACGTGGCGCGGCTCTATGCCGAGCCCGCCGATCGCGACGTGATCCTTGCGAGAGTTGCCTGATGCAGTCCGAGCCGCTCATGATCTTCCGGACCGCGCGCGTCCCGCGCGCTCATGAGCGCGCGGGACGCGCGCGGTCCGGAAGACAAAGAGAAGCCGGCTGATGCAGGCCTACATCATCCGCCGGCTGCTGGCGCTGATCCCGACCCTGATCTTCGCCAGCCTGATCGTGTTCATCACCGTGCGGCTGATCCCGGGCGACGTCATCGACCTCATGCTGTCGTCCAACGACATCGGCGCCGACAAGAAGAGCCGCGAGCAGCTCGAGGCCGCGCTCGGCCTCGACCGGCCGATGGTCGCGCAATACTTCCGCTGGGCGGGCGCCATCCTGTTCGAGGGCAGCCTGGGCAACTCCTTGTGGCAGAACACCCCGGTGACGGAGGAGATCCTGCATCGCCTGCCCATCACCTTCGAGCTCGGCCTGATGGCGCTCGCCGTGGCGCTGATCGCCGGCATCCCGATCGGCGTCTATTCCGCCGTCGCCCAGGACACGATGGGCGACTACGTCACGCGCTCCTTCGCCATCCTGGCGCTGGCGCTGCCCGGCTTCTGGGTCGGCACCCTGGTGATGGTCTTCCCGTCGATCTGGTGGGGCTGGTCGCCCGAGGTGAAGTTCACGGCCTTCAGCGAGAACCCGCTGACCAACCTCGGCCAGATGGCGATTCCCGCGCTGATCCTCGGGATGGCCTTCTCGGCCGTCGTCATGCGACTCACCCGGACCATGATGCTGGAGGTGATGCGCCAGGACTATATCCGCACCGCGCTCGCCAAGGGACTGGCCACGCGCACGACGATCTTGCGCCACGCCCTGCGCAACGCATTGATCCCGGTGGTGACCCTGGTCGGGCTGCAGGCGCCCGTGCTGGTCGGCGGTACGGTCATCCTGGAGCAGATCTTCGTCATTCCCGGCATGGGCCTGCTGCTGCTCGAGGCCGTCAGCCAGCGCGACTATCCCATCATCACCGGCGTGTTCCTGATCGTCGGCGTCGTCGTGGTGCTGATCAACCTGCTCGTCGACCTGAGCTACGGGATCCTCGATCCCAAGGTCAGGTACCGCTGATGGTCGCCGTCGCCGAAACCGTCCGCTCGCCGCGCCGGCGCCGCCTGCCGGCCAGCGGCATGCTGTCCTTCGTCGGCCGGCTTTTTCGCGACAAGCCGCTCGGCGCCTTCGGCTTCGTGGTCTGCGTCATCTTCCTGTTCTGCGGCCTGTTCGCCGACATCCTGGCGCCCTACGGCTACAACCAGATCAGCCCGCTCAACCGGCTGAAGCCGCCCAGCGCGCAGTTCTGGCTGGGCACCGACAATCTCGGCCGCGACATGCTCTCGCGCTGCCTCTACGGCGCGCAGCTCTCGGTCATCATCGGCCTGTCGGCGGCGGGGCTCGCCACCGCCGTGTCCATCTTCATCGGCATCGTCTCGGGCTACCTCGGCGGCAAGCTCGACATGATCCTGCAGCGCTTCGTCGACGCCTGGATGAGCTTCCCCGACCTCATCATCCTGATCGTCGTGGTGTCCGTGGTGGGGCCGGGCATGGGGCCGGTGATCGTGCTTCTGGGCCTGCTCTACGGCATCGGCGGCAGCCGCATTATCAGGGGCGCCGTGCTGTCGGTGCGCGAGAACGCCTATGTCCATGCCGCGCAATCGACCGGCGCGACGCTGCCCCGGATTCTCTGGAAGCACATCCTGCCCAACGTCATGGCGCCGGTGATCGTGCTGTTCACGACGCGCGTCGGCGCGGTGATCCTGGCCGAATCGGGCCTCGCCTTCCTCGGCCTGGGCGTGCCGCCGCCGGCGCCGACCTGGGGCGGCATGCTGTCGGGCTCGGGCCGCTCCTACATGTATCTCGCGCCGTGGCTCGCGCTCGCGCCCGGCCTCTGCATCACCACCGTGGTCTACGCCATCAACGTGTTCGGCGATGCGCTGCGCGACCTGCTCGATCCGCGGATGAGAGGCAGCCGATGAGGACGAACGAATTCCTCCCCTTCGCGGAGTCCGCGAAGGGGAGGTGCCCGCGCAGCGGGCGGAGGGGTCATGAGCCGCAGTACTGATGCCGATGACCCCTCCGTCGGCGACTACGCCGACACCTCCCCAGCTTCGCTGGGGAGGAAAGAAACGGAAAGGGAGGAAAGAACATGAGGACATTGAAAACAGCGCTTCTTGCAGGCGCCATGACGATCGCGGCGGGTGCCGCGGTCGCCAACGACGAGAAGCCCAAGTACGGCGGCGCCATCGAGATCGGCACGATCTACGTCACCCTGTCGGCGCTGTCGTGGGACGCCAACGACTTCAACTGGAAGCACAACCACGACACCGGCCTGGTCTACGAGCAGCTCTTCGCCGCCGACCTCTCCAAGAGCGCGAAGGCGGGCGGCAAGCATCCCTTCATCGCCGACGCCTGGCTGCCGTCCGACGCGATACGCGGCGAGCTGGCCGAGAGCTGGGAGTGGAAGGACAACCCGCTCCGGATCGAGATCAAGCTGCGCAAGGGCATCATGTGGCCCGACAAGCCCGGCGTCATGAAGAGCCGCGAGTTCGTCGCCGACGACGTGGTGTTCGCCTATACCCGCCTCGAGAGCAGCCCGCGCAAGATCAAGGGCTACTTCGACCACATCGCCAAGGCCCACGCGCCCGACAAGCACACCGTGGTCTTCGAGTTCAAGGACTTCTTCGCCGAATGGGACTACCGGTTCGGCTACGGCTACTTCTCGGGCATCTACCCCAAGGAGGTCGTCGAGGCCGGCGCCAACAACTGGAAGAACGTGAACGGCACCGGGCCGTACATGCTGACCGACTTCGTGTCCGGCAACTCCAACGTCTATACCAGGAACCCGAACTACTGGGACAAGGACAAGATCGGCGGCCAGGAATACAAGCTGCCGTTCATCGACAAGATCACCTATCGCACCATCAAGGACGAAGCGACCTACATCACCGCGCTGCGCACCGGCAAGCTCGACATCCTCGAGTCGATCCGCTGGCAGAACGTCGACTCCCTGAAGAAGAGCGCGCCGCAGCTCAAGTGGAACCGCTGGCTGAACACCTCCGGCACGTTCCTGTCGTTCCGCGTCGACGTCGACAGCCCGTTCAAGGACGTGCGCGTGCGGCGTGCGCTCAACATGGCGGTCAACAAGCAGGAGATCGTCAAGGCCTACTACAACGGCAACGCCGAGCTGTTCGCCTATCCGATGCATCCCGACTACATCGGCTACTTCGAGCCGCTCAAGGACATGCCGGCCTCGGTGCAGGAGCTGTTCAAGTACGATCCGGCCAAGGCCAAGAAGCTGCTGGCCGAGGCCGGCCATCCCAAGGGCTTGACCTTCAAGGTCCAGGTCTGCTCCTGCAATCCCGACCACATGGACCTGCTGCCGCTGGTCTCGGCCTACCTCGAGCAGGTCGGCGTGAAGATGGAGATCCAGCCGATGGAGTACGGCGCCTTCCTGAGCGCCATGACCTCGCGCACGCATTCGGTCGGCTACCTGATGAACAACGGCCACACCAACCCGACCACGACCATCCGCAAGAGCTTCACGACGGGGCAGCAATGGAACCCGTCGGGCTGGTCCGATCCCAAGCTCGACGCCAAGATGGACGAGGCCTACCGGACGCGCGACGAGGAGAAGCGCCGGAAGATGCTGCGCGAGATGACGGTCGAGGTCCTCGACCTCGCGCCCTACGTCTGGCTGCCGACGCCCTATGTCTATACGGCGTGGTGGCCGTGGGTGAAGAACTATGCCGGCGAGCTGCGTGCCGGCGCGGTGCGGCCCGGCCCGATCTACGCCCGCATGTGGCTCGACCAGGAGATGAAGAAGAAGATGGGGCATTGATCGTGTTCATGTTCTTCCGGACCGCGCGCGTCCTCGCGCGCCTCATGAGCGCGCGAGACGCGCGCGGTCCGGAAGAGTCATGAGTCTTCTCAGCGTCCGCGGCCTGTCCACCGAGTTCCGCACCGAGCGCGGCGTCGTCAAGGCGGTCGACGACGTCTCGTTCGACCTGGCGGCCGGCGAGACGCTGGCCATCGTGGGCGAGTCGGGCTCGGGCAAGAGCGTGACCGCCATGTCGATCCTGCGGCTGATCCCCGACCCGCCGGGCAAGATCTCGGCGGGCGAGGTGGTGTTCGACGGCCGCGACCTGCTGAAGCTGTCGGACGAGGAGATCCGGGCGATCCGCGGCGACCGCATCGCCATGATCTTCCAGGAGCCGATGAGCTCGCTCAATCCGTCGCTGACGGTCGGCCTGCAGATTGCCGAGCCGATCAACCTGCACCGCAAGACGCCGTGGGCGGCGGCGATGGACATGGCCGTCGAGCTTCTGGAGCGGGTGCGCATGTCCGATGCCAGGAGTCGCGTAAAAGCCTATCCCCACCAGTTCTCCGGCGGCATGCGCCAGCGCGCCATGATCGCCATGGCGCTGGCCTGCCAGCCGCAGCTCATCATCGCCGACGAGCCGACGACGGCGCTCGACGTCACCGTGCAGGCGCAGATCCTGGCGCTCCTGAAGGAGGTGACGCGCGCGGCCAACTCCGCCCTCATCCTGATCACCCACGATCTCGGCGTGGTGGCGCGCTACGCCGACCGCGTCTGCGTCATGTACGGCGGCCGCATCGTCGAGGCGGGACCGGCACGCGAGATCTACGCCCGGCCGCGCCATCCCTATACGATCGGGCTGATGGCCTCGGTGCCGCGCCTCGACCAGGAGGCGGGCTCGCGCCTGGTGCCGATCGAGGGCTCGCCGCCCAACCTCGCCAACCTGCCGCCGGGCTGCGCCTTCGCGCCGCGCTGCCGGCGCGCCGTCGACATCTGCCGCAGCGAGCGCCCGCCGCTGGTGAAGAGCGCTCCCGATCATCTTTCGGCCTGTCATTTCCATGCCCAGCTCAGCGCCCCTGTAGGTAGCCATGTCGGCACCTGACACCGTCCTCGAGGTGAAGGACCTGAAGGTCCACTTTCCGGTGCTGGCGGGCGCGGTCGTGCGCCGCCAGGTCGGCAGCGTGAAGGCGGTCGACGGCGTGTCGTTCGACGTGCGCCGCGGCGAGACCTTGGGCCTGGTGGGCGAATCGGGCTGCGGCAAGAGCACGACGGGTCTCGCCATCCTGAAGATGATCGACATCACCTCGGGCGAGGTGAAGTTCGAGGGCGAGAACATTTCGAGCTACGACCGCTCGCGCATGCGGCCGATCCGCCGGCGCATGCAGATGGTCTACCAGGATCCGTTCGGCTCATTGAACCCGCGCATGAAGGTGTCGGAGATCGTGGGCGAGCCGCTCGAGGTGCATGGCATGGCATCCGACCGCGCCGCCTACGACGCCCGCGTCGCCAGCCTTCTGGACATGGTGGGCCTGCTGCCCGACATGGCCGACCGCTACCCGCACGAATTCTCCGGCGGCCAGCGCCAGAGGATCGGCATCGCCCGGGCGCTGGCGCTCGACCCGGCGCTGATCATCTGCGACGAGCCGGTGTCGGCGCTCGACGTGTCGATCCAGGCGCAGGTCGTGAACCTGTTCCAGGAGCTGCAGGAGCGGCTGGGACTCACCTACATCTTCATCGCCCACGACCTCGCCGTGGTGCGCCACATCAGCCATCGCATCGCCGTGATGTATTTGGGTCGCATCGTCGAGATCGCGCCGCGCGGCGAGCTCTACGCCAAGCCGCTGCATCCCTACACCCAGGCGCTGCTGGCCGCGATCCCGATCCCCGATCCCGAGGTCGAGGCGAGCCGCCCGCAGCAGATCATCACCGGCGAGGTGCCGTCGGCCATGCGCCCGCCGCCCGGCTGCCGCTTCCACACGCGCTGTCCCAAGGTGATGGAGGTGTGCAGGAGCGTCGATCCGTCGATGCGCGACAGGGGCGGCGGCCGCGCCGTCGCCTGCCACCTGTACGACACGTGAAGCGCCGCCTCTTCCTGGTGCTGGCGCTCGTCGCGGCTTCTCCGGCCGCGGCGCGCGAGCCGCCCTATCTCACCGCCCGGGACCTCGACCTGGTGTCTATCCTGCCGCCGCCGGTCGCCAAGGACAGCGCCGCGGACCGCGAGGAGCAGGCGCTGGTGCTCGCCACCCAACAGGCGGCCGGCCCGGAACGGATCGCCCAGGCACAGCGCGATGTCGACGAATCGCTCGATGCGATGTTCGGGGCGGTGCTGGGCAAGCCGATCGCTGTCGGGTCCCTGCCGGCCACGACCCGGCTGCTCTCGCGGATCGGCGAGACCGAGGACGCGGTGGTCGGTCCCGCCAAGCGGGCGTTCGGGCGCGTCCGTCCTTACCTGAGCAATTCCCAGATCAAGCCGCTGGTGCGACCCTCGATCACCGGCTCCTATCCGTCGGGCCACACGACGCACGTCAATCTCGTTGCCATCGCGCTCGGCAACATCGTGCCCGAGAAGCGCGCCGAGATCTGGGAGCGCGCGACCGACTATGCGCTCAGCCGGGTGATCGGCGGCATGCACTATTTCGACGATCTCGAAGGCGGACGGCGGGCCGGAACGGCGATCGCCGTCGCGTTGCTCGGCCGGCCCGAATTCAAGAGCGACTTCGATGCCGCCCGCCGCGAGCTGCGGGCGTACCTCGGCTTGCCGCCGTGACCTCTTCCGGAAACGCAGAGCTAAACGAAGCTCGGCCGCGTCCGGAGCGACTCGCGGTCGAAGCCCGCGACCTTCTTGTAGCGGTCGGAGATCGCCTGCAGCTCGGCCGGGGAGATCACGTCCTCGATGCGCTCGAAGCGCTGGCCGCCCGAGCGCTGCCAGACTTCGCGCAGGATGGCGTCGGGTGGATTGTTGCGATTGGCCAGCACGACCTTGGCGGTCGCGGGCCCGCGCACCGCCTCGTATTGCTGCAGCGCCTGTTCCGTGGCGCCGAGCTTCTTGATCTGGCCGGTGAGATACCGCGCATCGATGATCGCCTGGCCCGCACCGTTGGAGCCGCGCGGGTACATGGGATGGGCGGCATCGCCCAAGAGCGTGATGCGGCCGAAGGTCCAGCGCGGCAGCGGATCGCGGTCGACCATGGGGTATTCCAGGATCTCCTCGGTGCTCTCGATCATGCCGCTGATGTCGAGCCAGTCGAACGTGAGCCCGGTGAAGGCCGGCATCATGTCTGAAAGCAGGCCGCGGCCGGTCCAGTCCTGGCGCACCGCCTCGGGCCGCTCGATCTCGGCCACCCAGTTGATCAAGGGCTTGCCGCCGCTCTCGGGCGTGCCCGGCCGGACGGGATAGATCACCGTCTTGCCAACCGTCATCCAGCCGGTCGAGACCATGGTGTCGCCGCTCAGGAAAGCCGGCCAGCGCACCGCGCCGCGCCACATGTTGACGCCTGAGTATTTCGGCGGGCCCTGGTCGGGATAGAGCTGCCAGCGCAATGCCGAATGGATGCCATCGCAGCCCACCGCGACCTTGCCGCGCCGTGGCTCGGCCTTGTCGAAGTGCAGCGTGACGCCCGCATCGTCCTGCTCGGCCTTGAGGCAGCGGTGATCGAGCCGCACGGCGTCGCGGCCCAGGCGCTGCACCGTGGCGTCGAGCAGCACCTTGTGCAGATCGGCGCGATGGATCGACAGCTGCGGCCAGTCGTAGCCGGCATAGCGGCCGCGCGGCTCCTTGTAGATGAACTGGCCGTGGTGGCTGTAGAAGGCGAGCTCGCGCGTCTCGATGGCTGAGGCGGCCAGCACGTCCTGCAGGCCGAGCTCGCAGAGCTCGCGCATGCCGTGCGGCAGGATGTTGATGCCGACGCCCAGCGGCTGGACCTCGGGCGCCGCCTCGAACACGCACGACGAGATGCCGGCCTGATGGAGGCTGAGCGCCAGCGTCAGCCCGCCGATGCCGCCGCCGACGATCAGGACATCGGTGTTGTCACTCACTCCGGTTTAATCCCGCGCTTGGCGATGACGTCGGCCCAGCGCCCCTTGTCGCGCGCCACGATCTCGCCCAGCGTCGCCGGTGTCGAGGTGGCGGGGATGAGCCCCTGCGCCTCGAACGCGGCCTTGGCTTCGGGCGAACTGAGGATGGCCGCGATCTCCTTGTTCAGCCGGTCGACCAGCTCAGGCGGCGTGCCCTTGGGCGCGAAGAAGCCGTACCACATGTCGACATCGACGCCGGTCAGGCCGCCTTCGGCCAGTGTCGGCACGTCGGGCAACTGCGGCAGGCGCTGCGGGCTGCCGGCGGCGATCGCCTTCAGCTTGCCGGCGCGGATCTGCTGGGCCGAGACATGGACCGGCAGGAACATGTAGCCGATCTGGCCGCCCAGAAGGTCCTGAACGGCGCCGGCCGTGCCCTTGTAGGGAACGTGCACGAGCTCGATGCCGGCCGCGGTCTCGACCAACGCCATCGACAGATGATGCGGCGTGCCGACGCCGGGGCTGCCGTAGGTCAGCGTCCTGGGCGCGGCCTTGGCGGCCGCGATCAGCTCGGCGAGCGTGCCAGGCCTCTGGCTGGGATGGGCGACCAGCACCAGCGAGCCCCAGGCGCTCAAGCCCAGCGGCGCGAAGTCTGCGACAGGATCGTAGAACAGGTTCTTGTACAGGCTGGCATTCATCACCAGCGTGTTGACCGACGACATCAAGGTGTGGCCGTCGGGCTTGGCGCGCGCCACCTGCTGGCTGCCGATGTTGCCCGAGGCGCCGGCGATGTTCTCGACGACCACTGGCTGACTGATGATCTTGGCCGAGAGCCGCTCGGCCACGAAGCGGGCGATGATGTCGGGGCCGGTGCCGGGCGTGAACGGCACGACCAGCCGTACCGCCTGATCGGGCCAGGCGGACGCTGCCTTCGATGCCCACGGGATGGCCATCAGGCCCAGCAGCGGCAGGATTTTGCGGCGGCGCATGGGGTTATTGAAGCAGCCCGCAGGCAGGCCGTCGATACAACTTACACGCGATTTACTTATTATGTAATCGTTCTATGAGGGCATTATCCCTTTGAAAGAACAGACACAAGGAGGTATCATAATACCGCGTGACAGGCCGGCCGTCTACCAACCCACCATGGGGGCTTGAATCATTCACAGAATCTATCCATCCTTCTCATCACTTCGAGGTTGCAATGAATGATCAGATGGCGGTAGAAACTTCGACAGACGGAATCATAGAGGTTGAGATGGCTGAGATTGTCATCTCCCACTCGCTCATGGCGGAGTGGGAAAATAAGCAGAAGGAGGCGGTTAAGCGGGCCGAGGAGGCAAACCGCGAGGCGCACATGTGGATGCAGAAAATCGCAGCCGCCAAGCTCATCTTGTCGTCCTTAGATGTTGGCCCCCCTGCTAATGGGAATGGGGCAGCCCACGCCCAGGACGACGACAACATGACCGCCGCCATCGAAACGATTGCTAACGGTCTTAAAGTCCCAATCTCCCGCGCGGAAATGAAGGATCGCCTGAGGGCTCAGGGATTCCCCGAGGATAGGTTGGCTAACTATTTCTACACGGCGGTCACGCGCCTCAAGAACAAGGCCAAGATCACCGTGGACGCCGAGAAGAGGATCGGACCGGGCATTTAGGCCCATTCAACGAGAAACGGCGGCCCGTGAGGACCGCCGTGTCTAAGTGTCGGTCCGGAAACATATTGAATCCGGTGAATCGGTTGTGATTCAAGAGAGGTGGCCTG
>WHTW01000160.1:16112-16613 GCA_009377525.1 Rhodospirillales bacterium | reverse complement strand
GATCATGAGCGAGCGGGACGCTCGCGGTCCGGAAGACCATGAAATGAGCAAGAATGCGCTCGGGATCCTTCGGCCGGCGCCGCAGCGTCGGCCGTTCGCACGGCGCCGCAGGCTTGCTACAGTGCGAGCCATGCCCGACACGATCTACCAGAAGCCGCGCCCCGCCGGCCGCAAGGGGGAAACGGTCGTCACCAGCACCTGCGGCCACAATTGCGGCGGCCGCTGCGTGGTCAACGCCCATGTCGCGGACGACCGCATCGTCAGGATCTCGACCGACCCGGCGCGCTGGCGGCCCGAGCTGCCGCCGCTCCATGCCTGCGCCCGCGGCGTCGGCCAGATCGAGCGGCTCTATCACAAGGACCGCCTGAAATACCCCATGCGCCGCACCGGGCCGCGCGGCGAGATATAACGGATGCTTCTGGGAGACGACGTGCGGCAGGTAGGAGCCGGGACGCTGGATACGGTGGCCCACGGCAGCGAGGGTAGGCGTCGATGAGCACG
>WHTW01000160.1:0-16102 GCA_009377525.1 Rhodospirillales bacterium | reverse complement strand
GGGATGAAGCCCTCGACCACGTCGCGAGCGAGATGCGCCGCATCCGCGACACCTACGGCAACGCCGCCTTCCTCGACGCCTCGCGCTCGGGCAACACCTCGGCCCTGCACGGCTTCGGCGTCTCGAAACGCTTCTTCAACAAGTTCGGCGGCTGCACGCTCCTGTGGTCCAACATGTCGGCCGAAGCCGAGATCTTCGCCGTGCGCATGACCTTCGGCGCCAAGGCCGACTACAAGAGCGCCGGCCGCGAGCCCACCGACTACGTCAACTCCAAGCTGATCCTGATGTGGGGCTGGAGCCCGGCCGACGGCACCTTCGGCACCGGCACCTTCCAGTATCTGAAGGAGGCCAAGAAGAAGGGCGTGCGCATCGTCTGCGTCGATCCCCGGCGCACCCGCACCAGCCAGGCGCTGGCCGACGAGCACATCTTCATCAAGCCGTCGACCGACGCCGCCGCCCTGATCGCCATGGCCCATGTCATCGTGAGTGAGGGCCTGCACGACCAGGCCTACTGCGACCGCCATGTGCTGGGCTTCGACGAGGCGCATCTGCCCATCGGGGCGCCCCGAGGCGCCTCCTGGAAATCCTACCTGCTGGGCGAAAGCGACGGCGTCCCGAAGACTCCCGAATGGGCCGCCGAGCGCTGCGGCATGCCGGCCGAGACCATCCGCAAGCTCGCGATCGAGTTCGCCACGACCAAACCGGCGGCCCTGCAGTGCGGCTACGCGCCGGGCCGCACCGCCTTCGGCGAGCAGTTCCACCGCGCCGCCTATGCCCTGGCGGCGATCACCGGCAATGTCGGCATCAAGGGCGGCAATTCCGGCGTCAGCAACGGCGCCACCGGCCGCGCCGGCATCGACAGCCTCCCGGCCGGCAGCAACCCGATCGACGCCCGGGTCTCGACGCCGCTGCTGGCCGACCTGCTGGCCAAGGGCAGGGCAGGCGGCTACCCGGCCGACATCAAGATGATCTATTCGGCGGGCGGCGATCTCTTCAACCAGTGCCCCAACGCCAACAAGATGGCCCGCTCGCTCGACGGCGTGGAGCTGATCGTGGTGCAGGACCATTTCCTGACGCCGACGGCGCGCCAGGCCGACATCGTGTTGCCGGCGACGACCTTCTGGGAACGCAACGACGTGCACACGCCGTGGGCCGGCGCCGGCCACTATGCGATCTACATGAAGCAGGCCATCCCGCCGATGTACGAATGCCGCAACGACATGGCGATCTTCGCCGACCTTGCCGCACGGCTCGGCATCGACGACTACGACGACAGGACCGAGGAGCAGTGGCTGCGCGAGCTGACCAAAGGCGCGGTCGGCGACTTCGAGGCCTTCCGCGAGAACGGCGTCGCCCGCTTCGCTTCCCCGAAGGACGCGGTGGCCTTCGCCGACCAGATCCGCGATCCCGACAATCACAAATTCGCAACGCCATCGGGCAAGATCGAGGTCTACTCCATGGCGATGGCGGCCCGGCCCGATCCCTATGGCCTGGGCGCCATGCCGCCGATCCCGACCTGGTTCGACCCGGTCGAGCCCGACGCCAAGTATCCGCTGATGCTGTGCAGCCCGAAGTCGCGGGCGAGGACGCATTCGATCCACGGCAACCAGCCGCTGCTGGCGCGGGTCGATCCGGATGATGTGTGGATGAACCCGGCCGATGCGCGGGCGCGCGGGATTACGGACGGGCAGACGGTGCGCATCTTCAACGATCGCGGCTCGACGCTGCTGCCGGTCAAGGTCACGCCACGCATCGCGCAAGGCGTAGTCTCAATCAAGGAGGGGGCCTGGTTCACGCCGGCCAACGACGGCACCGATACTGCGGGCTGCGCCAACGTGCTGGCTGAGGATCGGTCGGCGCCGTGCGGGGCGACGACGTACAATACGAACGTCGTTGAAGTCGTCTTGGCGTTGAAGGCATAAGACAAAGCGATGTTGGCCAGACGCAAGCCAATGCAACCCTCTGGTCCGGATGGCCGATGAAACGCGATTTGCTAAACCGTTATACGGGGTAAACCCGTATCGAGGGTTCGAATCCCTTCCTCTCCGCCATTACTTCTTAGCCCAATAAAATGAGCATTATATAGCCCTGTTCCACACAGGCCTCCCACACAGGGCCGCCTGTGCGAAATGACTTTCCCTAGCAGCTGCCTTCTTGGCAGGATGGCCCGATGTACCGGGAGCAATAGCCCCGGCCCTTTGGGGATAGCCTCGGTCATGGCCGATCAATCCGGTTCGCGCGATGCGCCCGATCCTACCGCAAGCTACGCCGACTTTTTGCGGTGGGTATGGCGTTTGTCCGCAACGTTCGTGATTTCTCATTATCGTGGAATCTTGACTGGCATCGCGATTGCCGTGGCGGTCGTTGCATATGTTTGGGCGGAGTATCCAAGGTGGCGCCCAATTGCGTTCGATGCAGAAGCGACGAAGGCGGGGCAGGAGGTTGTTCCGCTGAAGGAAGAGCTGGCGAAGCGAGAGAAGACAATTGCTCAGTTAAAAGAAGATGTAGCAAAGGCGGTGCAAGAGGTCGCGGCGCAAAGGGCCGAATTGTCGAAGCGGAGCAGCGATCAAAGCGCTTTTGACGATCTGTCAAAGAGGCTTGTCGAGCGCGAGAAAACCGTCGAACAACTTAAACGCGATCTGGAGAGCAATTCAAAGCAGCTAGCGGACGCAAGGAACAGGGTCACCGCTCAGGAGCGCGAGATTGAAACGCTTGCTAAGAGGGTAGCTAATGCAAATTCGCAGCGCCACATTGAGTTTAGCGAGGACTATCTCGATCGCGCCGGCAACCTCAACGCGGCGGCGAAAAGGTTGTTAGCTTCTACAATTCGAGAGTTCCATACAGGAAAGTACCGTAAGGCGGTGCTGACATACAATAGCAGCAATCCCGACCATATTACCTTGCGGATGGTGGGAGCGATTAGGAAGGCATTGGAGGATGGTGGAATACCTCAGGGGGCTATCGAAGAAGGCGAACTATCGCCCCCGGTTTGCACGCCCGAGCAGAACCGCAGGAAGGACTGTCCCGAAGCCGCTTTAGTGGAGGTCGTTATCAGCAATTGATCGGTGGTCGCCGCGCGTTGCAGACTGCCCGACGGTGAGCACCCAGATAAGACGGGGAGCGGCTTCCTCGCGCTATGGGTCGAGCGTTCGGAGCGGCGCCCGCACAGGTCGGAGGCCAAGGACGACAAACGGTATTACAAGCGAGCGGGCGATAGTTCCTTTGTGATGGAACATTACGACATCGAGGACGCTTTCAATCGTGTCGGTGTGCCTGACCTCCAGCTGTTCGTGGCCCGGACCACGAACGAAGACCGAGGCTTCGATGGTGTCCGCCACACCTATCGGATCGGACTGCACTTCTCGCTTCAGAACAACGGCAGTCTCTCGGCGTGCGCCCCATTCGTTCGTATCGACAATTTCGTTGGCGGCGAAATCAGCCAAGCCGCTCCACTACTTCTAAAGCGGAGAACGCTTGGCGGACAAACGGTCTACCAAGGGGACGCGGCGGTTTTTGTCCATCCGGGATTGGAAGTAGACGCATTCTATCTCGCGTTTGATGTTTGTTACTACTGGGGCACTCAGACTTGGCACTTTGGAGAACAATCAACAAAGCCACCGAAGTTGGTGCTTGACTGCAGCCTGGGCTGCCAGAATGCGAAGATTAGGACGATGCGTTTCGATTGGTCTGGCTTTGAGCTGGGGCAGCTAGTGCAGGATTTGAAGCCGCAGCTAGAGCCAAGGGGACAGCGTCCGCGGCGTTAGATGGCGAGGCTACAGCCACCTCCTGTAAATGAGCCCGCATCTCCGCCGTTGGCGTCGGCAAGCGCGGGGTCTTTATCCATCCATCGGCGTCAAATGCTGTGCCGTCCGGCAGACCGGCCCCTTGAGGGAGGCCGGCCCGCCTCTGTCTAGCCAAGAGCGCCGCGGCGAGGTCGTTAGCGTGCGCCTTGCCGGCGCAGATAAGAGCGCCGCGCTGGCAGGCAGTATTGGGACCAGCAATTGCGGTCCTGGGCATGCTGCTGCTGATTGGCTTGGCGTTGTCGGTTTAGCCTGCGGCCTTAGCTGCGCTTGAGCTGGGCCACCTTCCGCACACCCATCAAGGTCAGGCCGAAGGACACGCCACGCTGCTCAACGAGTGCGAGCGATTGCAGACGATCCACCGCCGCTTCCTCGACGTCGTGTTGGGGTTCAGCGCCATCGGCTATGCGCAGTAGCGAGTGTTCCTCGTGTGGGGTCAGTTCGTCCGACACCATCTTATTTGCTCCCTGGGCTGAGGGGGCCGCGATGGTCGCGTAGCGTGAGGCTTCCGCTCAAGCGCTAAGTATCCACAGCCCGCGGCCCGTTCGTTGGCTTTCCGCCGTCGTCTCCTCAATCGGAGGAGCTACCAATCTGCAATACCTCAAAAGAATCCTGCCATGCCGCGGCGTGCGGTGTGCGAGCGCCAGGCGTGACTCATGTTCCCCGCGCGCTGCTGGCAATGGCGCTCGGCAGGCAAGTCCAACAGGGGACAGGCAATGGCAACGATCAGTGTTAACGATGGTGACGTAGTGGTCCGCTTCGATGACGGCGGGTCAATCGAGGTGCGCGAGTGGTTCGCGGGCGAGGCCTTCACAGGCGACTTGCAGGACGGCGAGACGCGGACGTTTGACGATGGGTGCACGGCGACGCGAAGGGGCGGCAAGGTGGTTTGGGCGGAGCCGGTAGGGACTAATCGGGTGGCCCGCGCAGCGTAGCACAGAGGCCACTAGAGGAGCCCTCGGAAGAAACTTCGGGGGCTTCTTTTGCGTGTGCTTGCCGTGCGCTGTGGCATGCAATGGGTTCGCTCAAGGCCGATGCGGCTGCGCGTGGGGCACGGCAGGCGGTCTAATGGGTGACCGCGGTGGGCCGAGGGGGCGCCGGGGGAATGGCACCCAGGCCGGATACGTATACCACTTTGAAAATACCTCCAGAAATTCTCCCCGGTTTATTGTGCCGCCTTTCTGGTGGCCGGTTGTGCGCTCAGTGGTATCTTACACTCATTATGCCGCCTCCGTTTACTCGGCCCAACACGAAGCTGAACGCCTTCAACTGCCCACGGTGTGGGGCCTATGCTGCCGTGAACTGGTACCAAGTAACCAAGAGTACGCTGCTGGTCTTAGGGCACTCGGCCAGGACGCAGAAAGCAACACCTGCGGATCAAAACTTGGTACTGGGAGGGACGGGGTCGCCAGAGCCGAATTATTTCATATCTACGTGCACGCACTGCCGAGAGCCACTCTTCTGGTTCAAGGATGAGATCATTTATCCCCAAGCGAACTTAGTTGGTCCCGCCCCGGCTGAGGATATGCCCGCGGACATTGCGAAGGACTATGACGAAGCCCGCTCCATCGCGGCGAAGTCTCCTAGAGGTGCCGCCGCACTTCTCCGTCTCTGCCTCCAGAAGCTTTGCAAGTTCCTGGGCGAGAAGGGGGAGAACATCAACGATGATATTGGGAGCTTGGTGAAGAAGGGGCTTGCGGCAGAAGTGCAGGAGGCACTCGATACATTGCGGGTTTTCGGCAACAACGCTTTGCATCCGGGCGAGCTAGATTTGCGGGATGATCAAGCGGCGGCCGAGGCTCTTATGGGCCTGTTGAATTTTGTCGTGGAGGCAATGATTACTGAGCCGAAGAAGCGGAAGGCGCTATTCGGCAAGGTGCCGCCAGGAGCACAAAAGGCCATTTTTAAGCGAGACGCTCCCAAAGGGGATGCGAATGGTTGAATGGTACAACGGCGCCGCCCTGCGTCCGCATTGCGCGCCTTGGGGCGAGTCAGCTTTAATTCGGAAGCATGGAAAATACCTGCGGCCACGAAATTGCTCCGGGCATTCAGAGATTCGCGGGCATCTCGAAGCCACTGAATCCCATGATGTTCATCGGTCCGCGGCAACGTGATGCCGTCAAATGATACATCACCGACAAACGCCGAAGTTTTTTCCTGATGCAAATCAAATTGGCCAAGATAGGCCGGCAGTGGCGAACACGGCAACCGCGATCGCTATGAGCAGCCAAAATTTGGGCGTGATGTTGTCGAGCATAGTCCCCAAAGATTCCTGCCGGCCGCCTTGCGACCAGCGTTATCGTTGTTAACGCAACATATCATGCAACCCGGCTCGCTGGCGACTTGTGCCATCAGTGCTTGCGCGAATATCCGGGCGTCGATGTGAACGTGCGAGGTCAATTCAGTACGGAGGCAGTTGGGTTGATCCTCAGGCCAACAAACCGAGAAGAGTACGTGCGTCGTGAACGGCGTTCGGCGAGGACATGGCCCAATTGACCTGCACAGGGGGATGTGGGCTAAACGGTAGCTAGCCATGTCTAGCATCGTAGTGGCTGATCGACTCAACGTGGCCGAAGTAAATTTCGCGCGGAATATGAACCATGTCGACGCGTACGATCTCAGGGAAGACACCTGCCGTATTAAGCTCGATGAGAAGGTCGGTCTCGAACCAGTCTTCAACTTCATCCGTTTGAGACTCATAGGTGCGGAGTACCAATAATCTGCAAGCCCGTCTCGGCAGCAAACTTCGTCAATCGCCCTTCGACCGCTACATCGGGCGTCGCTGCGGCCTCACATATTTTGGTGATAGTATCAACGTCGGATGGCGACAGGAGCTGTGCGTTCCTCGCACGTTTCGCCGCGGAGAGGAGCTTGGTGCGTTGGTCCGTGACCGCCGCAACAAGATGGAGCCGAAGTTCGCGGTGGACGACGTCCGACAGAACGAACTTAGGGAAGTCCTTCTTGAACTGGGAAAGCTCGGCGAGGAGCCCGCTTTCGAGACGGTAGCCGTTGTCGGCGAAAATGTTCGTATCAAGCGTGATAGCGTCGTAGCGCATTCGATGCTCAGAGCTGGTGACGCCGGAGAGTCGGCGTTGGAGCCGTTGATGTCCAGTGCCTGATTGAACCGTCGCGGAGACGGCATCGCTTCAACCATCCGGCCCCGCGACCTGCCCCAGCGCCCACTGTGGCGCGGCGATTGAGAACGAAAAAGGAGCCAGTGAGGCCCTTTCGTTCGTTTCGGAGTCGCGAGGTGCCTTATGGTCCGCCGCCGGGGCAAAGCTACCGGCACCTTCGCGAAATGCATAGAAGCGGCTAGAGCCTCTTAAGTAGTAGGCCGGGATCTGAGGAGCGCGTGGTAGGCAGCCATATGCGTTGGTCGGGTTGCGTTGTCCAAGGACCATGGAGAACGCCATGAACAGGCGACAGCTCACGCGTTTGCTTTTCGTTGCGGTTGCGTTGTTGGTAAATGCCGTGCCGGCTCGGGCCGAGACGGTGCTGCGCGTTGTCATGAACTCGGATCTCAAGATCCTCGATCCGATCTGGAGCGGCGCGTACGTCGTGCGCGACCACGGCTACATGATCTATGACACTTTGTTCGCCACTGACGCGAACGGTGAGATCCGGCCACAGATGGTCGACCGCACGGAGATTTCGTCCGACGGGCTATCCTATACCTTCACCCTGCGCGACGGATTGAAGTGGCACGACGGCCAGCCGGTAACCGCCGAGGATTGCATTGCCTCGATCCAGCGCTGGGCCTCGCGCGATGCCGTGGGCCAGAAGCTCATGACTTTCGTCGCCTCCATCACGGCCCGGGACCCGAAGACCTTCGAGCTGCAGCTCAAGGAGCCGAGCAGGCTCGTGTTGCCGGCCCTGGGTAAGCCGGACGTCAACGTGCCCTTCATGATGCCCAAGCGCGTCGCCCAGACACCGGGCAATACCCAGATCACCGACACCACAGGATCGGGTCCGTTCATCTTCAGACGCGATCTGTGGCGGCCGGGCCAGATTGCCGTCTACGTGCGCAACCCCGACTACAAGCCGCAGGACGAGCCTGTCTCGCGGCTCGCCGGCGGCAAGCGCGCCCTGGTCGACCGGATTGAAATGCTTGCCATGTCCGACCATCAGCAGGCCATCAATGCGCTGCTTGCAGGCGAGATCGACTTCATCGAAGCGCCGCCCTTCGACCTGCATCACCTGCTCGAGCGCGACCGCAATATCCAGATGATGACGCTCAGCCCGGTCGGCAGCCAGAACGTCTTCCGTATCAACCATCTGCACAAGCCGTTCGACAACCCCCGCATCCGGCAGGTGCTCTGGTACGCCTTCAACCAGGAGGATTTTCTCAAGGCCGTGGTCGGCGATCCGGCCAAGTACAAGGTCTGCAAGGCGCTTTTCATCTGCGGCACGACCTATGCCTCGGAGAAGGGCACGGCGGGACGCCTGGAATCGAACTTCGACAAGGCCAGGGCGCTCCTGAAGGAGGCCGGTTACGACGGAACGCCGGTCGTCCTGATGCAGTCGAGCGATCTGTTCTGGCAGACCAACCTCGCTCCTGTTGCCAAACGCCTGATGGAGCAGGCCGGCTTCAAGGTCGACATGCAGCCGATGGATTGGCAGAGCATTGTCGTCCGCGCCGCCAAGAAGATCCCGCCCGAAGCGGGCGGCTGGAATGCCTATCTCGTCTCGCCGTCGGCGATGGGCCTCGCCAACTCGGTCTCGAACATCATCCTGAACTCTTCCTGCGAAAAGGCGCTGAGCGGCTGGCCCTGCGATCCGGAGATGGAGAAGCTGCGTGACCAGTTCGCGCGCGAGACCGATCCGGCTAAGCTGAAGGAAATCGCCGAGGCCGCACAGCTACGCGCGTTCGAATGGACGCCCTACGTCCATCTCGGCGAATGGCGCCTGATCTCCGCCGCGCGCAAGAACGTCACAGGCTTCATATCTGCAGGTCCCACCATATTCTGGAACGTCGAGAAGAAGTGACTTCCAGTCAATGACCGCTGGCCTCGCCCAGTGGACTCGCGAGAGCTTGAGCGGCGTCCGGATCGCCGGTCTCGCTCATGCCGCGACGGCTTGAACGGTCGATGCCAGCATCATCCGCGCCGCCTTCTCGCCGATCATGATCGATGGCGCATTGGTGTTGCCCGAGGTCAGCGTCGGCATGATCGACGCATCGGCGACGCGCAGCCCCGCCAGGCCGCGGACACGAAGCTGGTCGTCGACCACCGCCATCGGGTCCACACCCATCTTGCAGGTGCCGACCGGATGGTAGGTGGTCTCGGCGTTGTTCCTGACCCAGTCGAGCAGCTCGTCATCGGCGCTGATGTTCACGCCCGGCGCGATCTCGTCGGTGGCGATGCCCGCCATGGCCGGTGCCGTCATGATGCGCCGGGTGATGCGCATCGCTTCCAGCGTCACTTCGCGGTCGAGCGATGCGCTCAGGAAGTTGAAGCGGATCGCCGGCGGCGTGTCCGGCCGGCTCGACACGACATGAATGCTGCCGGTGCTTTCCGAGCGCAGGATGTTCATGATCGCGGTGATGCCGGAGGTCTTGGCCAGTTGGAAGTTCTCGCCCACCAGGAACGGGATCCAGGAGATCGCCGCGTCAGGCGCCTCCAACCCGGCGCGGGTGCGGATATAGGCGCGGATCGGCGCCGCCGGCAGGCCGAGCAGCCCCTTGCGGTTGAGCGCATAGCGCAGCGCCTGGCCGACGCGACCGAGGCCGCGCATCTTGTCGTTGTAGGTCATGCCGAGCGCCGGCGGCACCGTCCATTTCATCCGCGGCGAGTAGTGGTCGCGCAGGTTCTCGCCCACGCCTTTGAGCTCGTGGCGCACCTCGATGCCGGCCGCCTTCAGCCGCTCCGGCTGGCCGACGCCGGAGAGCTCCAGCAGCTGCGGCGAGTTGATCGAGCCGGCGCTGACGACCACTTCGCGAGCGGCGCGCGCTTCGCGCTGCTGGCCATGCACGTTGTAGCGCACGCCGACGCAGCGCTTGCCGTCGAACAGCAGGCCTTCGGTCAGCGCGTTGGCGACGATGGTCAGGTTCGGCCGGGTGCGGGCGGGATCGAGGTAGCAGACCGCGGTGCTCATACGGCGACCCCCGCGGATGGTCGCCTGGGTCATGCCGATGCCGTCCTGCTTGGCGCCGTTATAGTCCTTGGTGTGGGGGATGCCGACCTGGCCGGCGGCCTTGATCAGCGCATCATAGATCGCGCCGCTCTCGTTGCTTTCGGTCACCTTCAGTGGTCCGTTGCGGCCGCGATACTCCTCGTCGGCATCGCCCTGGAAGCTCTCCATGTCGCGGAAGATCGGCAGCACCTCGCGATAGCTCCAGCCGCGATTGCCGAGCTGCGCCCAGGTGTCGTAGTCCTGCGCCTGGCCGCGCACGAACACCATGCCGTTGATCGATGACGAGCCGCCCAGCAGCTTGCCGCGCGGGATCGGGATGCGGCGCTGGCCGGTCGACGCCTCGGGCTCCGAGGCATAGAGCCAGTTCGCCCTGGGGTTGGCGATCAGCTTGGCGAAGCCGACCGGGATCCTCGACCAGGGATGGCTTTCGCGCCCGGCTTCCAGCACCAGCACCTTGTGCCGGGGGTCGGCGCTCAGCCTGTTGGCCAGCACCGAGCCGGCCGAGCCGGCGCCGACGACGATGAAGTCAAAGCTCGGTTGGTCCATTTTTCCCCGCGATTCGCATCGGTCACAAGTGCAGCACCCAGGTGAGCGCAGCGTTGCGTCGTGCGTCAAGTGGTTCTCGTGAGCACTGCATCGTCGGCGCGAGCGCCGAGTAGCTCCCGGCGAGAAAGCCCGTCACCCAGCCGCCGCTGCGTGGCTCTGGCCCGTTATCTCACGCTACAGACTGCGAAACGAGTGTGTCCTGGCTCAATACCCAGGGGTTTGACGGCGATGGATGACATCGAAACTCTCGTTTGGGTCATCGCACTTGTATCGGGATGTGCGGCGCTTTGGTGGAAGGTTTTCCGCGGAGACGTTCGCGATCATATGCCACCGAGTGACTCTCTTGAGCGCGTAGATAACGACCAGCAGGGATCTGCCTTTGGCGGGGACCGGGCGCGGTGCTGCAGTCAGAACTTCGCGCCGCTATTGTAGCTGCTGACAAGCTGATTGTAGTCGCGCATGAGGCGCGCCGGCGAGCCCTGGACCATCCATCCGCCGCCGGAATTGAGCATCATCTGGTCGCCGCTGCTGTAGGGCACCTTGTCCCGTACACGCCGCATCAGCTGCTTCGCTGTCGTCAGGAATTCCTTGGCGGCACCGATGAAGCTCGAGCCGATCTTGCTGCCCTTGTTGCTAGCGGCATACTCCTCGGTTGCCTTGACCATGGCCTCGTAGTCGCTGACGGCCTCCGTGATCTTGGCGAGATCGGGCGGGGCGGCACTTTCCGTCCGTATGACGCGCTTGGCGCGCATCATCAGAGCCTCGATGTGATAGCGCTCCTTGCGGCCCTCGGTGCTCTCGATCTCGGCCAGCCGTTCAACGGCGCGCTTGTCCTGGAGCACGTCGAGGCCGGCGCGCAGCGTCTGATCGGCGGCCGCGAACGCATCCCAGGCGGCCACCAGGCGAGGATGCAGGGCTTTGCCCTTAGCCATCCTGTCGTCTTTGTAGTTTTCCTGGTCGTAATAGTCGTCCGCCTCCTTCAGCAGAGGTTCAAGCGTCACCACGGCCTTCACATAGGCCGACGCAGCAGCCTCGAGCTCGGGAAGGTGCGGCTCGACGGCGTTTGCCTCGTCAACGCTCTTCTTGCAGCCGGACGTGTCGTAAATCGTGTAGGTGCCATAGATGATCCGCTCCTTGCCGGTCGGACCTTCCTTGCCGACCCAGCTGAAATAGCGCGCCCGCGAGTCGTAGGATCGCTCCGAGAGACGATTGATGCACCCGACATAGGCGTTTATTTTCTGCGTGAGAGACGGGCTCTGCGCACGCGCAGCGTCTGCAACGAATGGCCCGGCCAGGAGGGCTGTGCCTAAAGCCAGAATAAGCCGGCAGACAGACATCATGGCCACTCTCCCTCATTGCCCCTTCTAGGAAACCAAAATACGCAAGATCGTGCATTGATGCCTGTGCGATTTCTCACATCGGATGGCGTCAAGGCCGGCTTTTCAGGTGCAAATTAGGCGATCAGACCATCGACGTCAGGATCGAGCCGCCTCACATGCCTGCATGACGACTTGGACCCGGCCCGGCGCAGCTCGGCGGGGGCTGGATGCTGCTCACCGATGCCAACAGCTCACCTTCAAGCCGACCTCCGGCAAGGAGTATCTCGACCCCTTCCGCGGTGATGCGATTGGCTTCAAGGTCCATGGCGGCGCGCTCGACGCGCGCTGGTCGACCGCGATGACGGCAGCTAGGCGCACGTATCCCCATGAGATGCGAGTCGAGAAAAACTGTGTTTGCCGACCATGGCTTCCTCGCGACCCGGCGGAATGCTAGCGTTCGCGACGTTCCGCGGGTTCATCTGCGGAATGCCGGATAACAAGGCAGAGGAGCCTTTTATGCCCGATGGCGCGGCTCTCCCGGTTCTCGACCACGAACTGGCCGACGACGAGCTTCAATGGATGAAGTCCGTCTACGCGGACTTCAGCAGGGCGCGCGCCGCGGCCGGTCCCGAATTCAACCCCAAGGAAGCCCTGCGCGCCATTCTGGCCCGCGCCGAATATCGCCTGTCCGCCGCGCCGGATCTGACCGGGCCCGGCCCGTGGCGTCTGGGCCAGAACCGGCACGGCCGCGGCGTCGCGGCGGTGTTCCTGCCGAAAGTCGAGCTTCACACACACATCGCCAGCCGCACCGATCAGTTCCCGATGTATGTCGTGGGCGAGGCGGAAGGCTTCTCCCTCGACGAGAACGGCAAGCCGGTGCTGGAGCCGGTGGTCGGCGGCAGCCATTTCCACAACGCGCCCGGCGCGCCGCATGCCTTCGTGCCGAAGGTCGGCATTCCCAAGCCGGACAACTGGGAAATCGCCTTCATCGCGATCACGCCACGCAACCTGAAGGAAGATACGCACCTTGTGTCGGACGAGGTTCGTGCGCTTTACAAGCAGGTCGTCGGTCAGGACGCCCCTTTGGGCGTCTGACGCACGCGCGCGTCCGGTCCGCGTCCGGGGCTACTGCATCGTTGACCGCGACGTCGGCACGATACGCTGGATGTGCATCTTTTCGCGGTCCAGGCAATCCGGCACGCGCGGCGCGATCTTCGTCTTCCAGTGGTCCGTCTCGTACACCGCCTTGTACTGCGCCTCGCGTTCAGTCTCGCTGTCGAAGCGGCGGATCCAGATATAGGCGGAGTCGTCCGTCTCGCCGCGGAAGCTGCCGCAGATCACCATGCCCTTGGAGACCTGGAACGGGATGATCTCCTCCTCCATGATCTTCACCCACTCGTCCATCTTGCCAGGCCGCACGAAGTACTGGCGAAGCTCATAGAAGGCCATGCTGTCGTCTCCTCGGTTTGCCGCCGGAGCATAGACGGCGGCACGTGCCGCAATCCACCCGTGCGCGGCGACAGTCTCAGCGCGGCCGGGCGCTGCGTGACAGACATGGCCCGCGCGACCTAAGCTCGGTGTAGGGGGAGACCACGCTTGACCCAGTCCATCGAGCTCAACGTCAACGGCGCGCTGAGCGTCGTTACGGCAGACCCGGGCACGCCGCTCATCTACGTCCTGCGCAACGACCTGAAGCTCAAGGGCACCCGGTTCGGCTGCGGCGCCGGCGTGTGCGGATGCTGCACGGTGCTGCTCGATGGACGCGGCATCCAGTCCTGCAACACCCCGGTATCGGCGGCGCAGGGTCGGGAGGTCACCACGATCGAGGGCCTGGGCGAGGGCCAGGGCGAGGGGCGGCGCGGCAAGGCTGCGGCGCATCCGCTGCAGCAGGCCTTTGTCGATGAGCAGGCGGGCCAGTGCGGCTACTGCCTGACCGGCATCGTCATGGGAGCCGCGGCGCTGCTCGCCCGCAATCCGTCGCCGACGGAGGCCGAGATCCGTTCCGAGCTGGACATCCATCTGTGCCGCTGCGGCGCCTACGATCGCATCCTGCGCGCGATACGACGCGCCAGCGAGATGATCGGCCAAGGGGCGAGCAAGAGGGGCGGGTGAGATGACGACCGGTTCGCTTCCCCCAGGCTTGGCCCGCAACAGCCGGCTCGACCGATGGGTCGAGATCAGGACCGACGGCGTGGTCGAGGTGCGCACCGGCAAGGTCGAAATCGGCCAGGGCATCACCTCCGCCCTGGCGCAGATCGCGGCGGAAGAGCTCGACGTCGACTACGCCCGCATCCGCATGATCCCGGCCGATACCGGCCGCAGCCCGAACGAGGGCGTCACCGCCGGCAGCCGGTCGACCATGGACGGAGGCGGCGCGCTTCGGCAGGCCTGCGCCGAGGTACGCGACGCTTTCCTGCAGGCCGCGGCGCGCCGGCTCGACGCGGGCGTCGACGAGCTGTTCGTGCGCGACGGCACCATCCATCGCAAGGCGAGCAACGAGAGCGCGACCTATTGGGAGCTGAGTGTCGAGGTCGATCTCTCCCGGGACGCCGACGGCCGCGCGGCGCCGAAGCGTGCCGATCAGCTGACGCTGGTCGGCAAGCCGCTGCCGCGGCTCGACCTGCCGGACAAGGTGGCGGGCGCCGGCGTCTACGTACACGACCTGGAGCTGCCGGGCATGCTCCACGGCCGTGTCGTGCGCCCGCCCTCTTATCGCGCGGTGCTTCAGGCCTTCGACGGCAAGCGGATCGAGGCAATGCCGGGCGTGCGGGCCGTGGTGCGCGACGGGCGCTTCCTCGGCGTCGTCGCCGCGCGCGAGGAGCAGGCCGTCACCGCGGCGGCGGCGCTGGCGAAGTGCGCCGTCTGGCAGGAAGCCGCGGACCTGCCGGACGTCGATGCCATGCCCGCCTTCCTGCGATCCCGGCCATCGAAGGCGAAGATGCTGAGCGAGAAGGGCGTGCCGCGACACACTGGTACGCATGACTTGGGCGCGCATGCCGAGGGCGCGCACGCCGTGAGCGCCAGCTATTCACGGCCGTTCCTGGCCCACGCGTCGATCGGGCCGGCCTGCGCGGTGGCGCGGGTGCAAGCCGGCGCCATCGAGGTGTGGTGCCAGAGTCAGTCGATCCACCCGACCCGGCTGGACATCGCCAAGACGCTCGGTGTCGCGCCCGACACGATCACCGTTCGCCATGTGCAGGGCGCCGGATGCTACGGTCACAACGCGGCCGACGACGCGGCGCTCGACGCGGTGCTGCTGGCCCGCGCGGTGGAAGGCCACCCGGTGCGGCTGCAATGGTCGCACGAGGACGAGCTGGCCTGGTCGCCTTTCGGGCCGGCGATGGTCGTCGCCATGAACGGCGCGGTCGACGGCGCCGGCCGCATCGTCGACTGGCGCCATGAGCTCTGGAGCAATCCGCACATCGCGCGGCCCGGGCTGCAGGAAAGCCCGTCCCTGCTGGCGGCGTGGCACCTGGACCGGCCGTTCGCCCAGCCGCCCGGCATCGACGCCTTGCCGGGAATTCAGCCGACCAGCGAGCGCAACGCGGTGCCGATCTACGATTTCCCGAATCAGCGGGTCGTGCTGAACGCGCTGGAGCGGTTGCCGGTGCGCACCGGCACCCTGCGGGCGATCGGCGGGTTCCTGAACACCTACGCGATCGAGTGCTTCATGGACGAGCTGGCGCACGCCGCCGGCGTCGACCCTGTCGAGCTGCGCCTGAAGCACCTCGGCGACGAGCGGGCGATTGCCGTGATCGAGGCGGCGCGCGCGCGGTCCGGGCTCGCTTCGCGCTCGCGACACGACGGGTCGGGGGGCGGGTCGGGGGGCAATGGGTCGCGCGGCGACGGGACACGCGGGAGGGGCCTCGGTTTCGCGCGCTACAGCAACGAAGCCGCCTACGCCGCGGTGGTGGTCGAGGTCGAGGCTGGTGCCACGATCAAGGTCGTGCGCGCGGTCGCGGTCGTGGACTGCGGCCGGACGATCAACCCGGACGGCGTGAGCAACCAGGTCGAGGGCGGTATCGTGCAGGCGGTAAGCTGGGTCCTGAAGGAACAGGTGCGGTTCGACCGGACCCGCATCACCACGCGGACCTGGGACGAGCTATCCGATCCTGCGCTTCAAGGACGCCCCCAAGGTGACGAACCTGGTTCCGCAGCGGACCGACCGGCGTCCGACGGGTGTCGGCGAGCCGCCGATCACCCCGCTTCCCGCCGCGATCGCGAACGCGTTCTTCGACGCGACCGGCGTACGGATCCGGCAGGCCCCGATGACGCCCGCGGTCGTGCGGGGGACGCTCCGGGCCG
>WHTW01000015.1 GCA_009377525.1 Rhodospirillales bacterium | reverse complement strand
CCTCTCTTGAATCACAACCGATTCACCGGATTCAATATGTTTCCGGACTGACACTTAGAGTCGTCTGGATGTGGCCGAATACACGGCCCCTGAAATACCTTGAACGACTAATTTCCAAACGAATGAACAAACAAAAGACAGCAGATAAAGACGTTACGAAGGATATTTTCAGTGTTACCTCAAGTCAAGGCAGTAATGCTTTCTTTTTAAAGAGAAAAATGCAAAACATATACTTCTAATAGCGACCAAAACAAAAGGCGACCCATTTGCTGGGCCGCCCGGCAGTTCCGTCGTCGAGCAATCGTCTAGTTGACTGCCGGCCCGACGGTTCCCAACACGCTGGAGACCTTGGTACCGACCGAACGCATTGATGCAATGGCAGCCACGGCGATCAACGAAGCGATAAGCGTGTACTCGATCACCGTAGCGCCCTGGTTGTTCTTCATTAGACGTCGAAAAAAGGACAGCATTGGTCTCTCTGGCCGATTCAAAAAGGGGGACCCGACCCTCTGGTGGGGCCGTTACGAGAAGAAGCGTACTTGACACTGAATCTAACGTCAATAAAAACGTTAAGGACGACCTGTAAATAATTGAAGATATTACCTTTTGACTTCGATGACGCGTGCCACGGCCGTCCAGAAGCAAAGGATGGCGAAGATACCGGCCAGCCAGGGAAACGCTGCTGGAAAGAGGCAGAACAGGACGAAGGCGATGATGGTCTCCGTGCCCTCGACGATGCCGGCGGCATGGAAGAAGGACTTGGACCCACGCGCACCGTCGTCGGGTTCGCCGCGCTGGACGGCGAGGACGGCCCGCCCCAGGAACGACGACGCCGTGCAGACGAAGGACGCCAGCAGCAGCGCCGCCCACAGCGCATTGTCAGGGCGGGCCAGGGCAAAGCCGATCGGCACGGCGGCGTAGAACCCCATGTCGCACATGATGTCGAGGTAGCCGCCGAAGGACGTGGTTCCCTTGTGGCGGGCGATCGCGCCGTCGAGTCCGTCGATCAGCCGGTTCAGCAGGATGACCAGCAGCGCCATCTCGTAGCGCCCCAAGGCCAGCAGCGGAACGGTGGTGAGGCCGACGGCCAGGCCGGCGAGGCTGAAGGCATTGGCCGACATGTTGCGTCGGGCGAGCCAGGCGCCGGCGCGGGTGAGCGATGGATCGATCCATCGCCGCAAGAGCGGATCGAGCATCGACGCTTGCGATCACTCGCGCGGTGGCGAACCCGAATCGACGGCGCGCAAGTTGACGACTTCGGCGCCGGCGGCGTCGCGATCCTGCACCGCCTGGCGGCGATAGCTCATCCAGCTGTAGGGAATCAGCGAGACATAGACCAGGCCGAGCAGCGACAGGCCGATCCACGGCGAGCTCGCGATCACGCCCATCACCAGCGCCGCGCCCAAGAGCGCCGGCAGCACGAGATGGCGCGGCACCCTGCCCTTCTTGAACGAGAAGGTCGGCAGGCGGCTCACCATCAGGCCGCCGACCAGGACCAGCACCGTGCCGACGACCAGCGCGTGGCGTGGCCACGCCGCCTCGATCTCGAAGCTCACCATCAAGGGTATCAGAGCCAGCAGCGCGCCGGCCGGCGCTGGCACGCCGGTGAAGTAGGAACCTGTCCAGGCGGGCGGCGGCGTGTCGGAGACCAGCGCCGTGTTGAAGCGCGCCAGCCTCAGCGCCGAGCACATGGGGAACATGAGGGTGACGATCCAGCCGAGCGAACCACCGTCCGACAGCGAGGACATGTAGAGCACCAGCGCCGGCGCGACGCCAAAGCAGAGGAAGTCCGACAGCGAATCGAGCTCGGCGCCGAACCGGCTGGTCACGCCCAGCCGGCGGGCGACGCGACCGTCGAGCGCATCGAGCACCGCGGCGACGAAGATGGCGATGACCGCGAGCCTCATCTGCCCCTGCAGCCCGAAGCGGATCGCCGTCAGGCCCGAGCACAGCGCCGCGAGCGTCAGCACGTTGGGGATCAGCCGGTTGATCGAGAAGCCCCGCAACCGGCCGCGGCGGGCGCGAAAGTCGCTGTCCATCGGCGAACTCCTTATTCTTCCCCAGCGTTCTCTCCCCCATCGGGGGAGAGGAATATGAAGGAGGCGTGGGTTACGGCAGCCCCATTATACTAAAATACTAAAACTCGACCGCCCGCCGAGGTTCCGGCGTCACGGGATCGAGTTCCGCCATCACCGTCTCGCCGCCGATCATGCGCTGGCCGGTCGCCACCAGCAATCGCGCGCCGGGCGGCAGGTAGAGGTCGGTGCGGCTGCCGAAGCGGATATGGCCGAAGCGCTCGCCGGCCCGCACGGCCTGGCCGGGCTTGATGTAGCAGACGATGCGCCGCGCCACCCAGCCGGCGATCTGCACGCAGCCGATGGTGCGGCCATCGGCGCGCCTCAGCGCTATCGCCATGCGCTCGTTGTCCTCGCTCGCCTTGTCGGCCGCGGCGTTGAGATACTTGCCCGGCCGGTAGGCGACGACGTCGACGGCTCCCGCGCACGGCGTGCGGTTGATGTGCACGTCGAATACGCTCAAGAAGATCGAGACGCGCGTCACCGGCTGGTCGCCGAGACCGAGTTCGGCCGGCGGCACGGCGTCGACCACCATCTGCACCAGCCCGTCGGCCGGTGCCACCAGCACGTCGTCGTCCTGCGGCACGCCGCGCGGCGGGTCGCGGAAGAAGTAGATCGACCACAGCGTCAGCACGAGCAGGGGCCAGAACAGCCACGCCGCGCCGGTCAGCGCGGCAAGAAAGGTGACCGCCGCGAAGATCGCGATGAAACGCCAGCCGTCGTCGAGGATCGGCACGAAGAAGTTCGCCAGCATGAGAGGTTCTCTGTTGCCGCAGTCTCAGTTGACCTTGGGCAGGCTGAAGACTTGGCCAGGATAGATCAGGTGGGGATTGCGGATCTGTTCCTTGTTGGCTCCGTAGATCACCGTGTGGTGGAAGCCCGTGCCGTAGTGGGCTCGCGCGATGTTCCACAGGTTGTCGCCGCGTACCACGACCAGGCGACGGACGTCCTTCGTGCCGGGCGCCACGACGACGCGATCGAACGGCAGCTCGAGCCGCGCCACCGGCTTGCCGTCGCTCGCCAGCCGATCGAGGCGCAGCGTGTGCTTGCCGGGGCCGACCGGGTCGGGCGGCGCGAGCTTCCAGTGGCCGTCGGGCCCTGCCGCACCTTCGGCCACGAGATTGTCGTTGATGTAGACGCGCACCACGACGCCCGGCGTTGCCAGGCCGGAGACCGTTACGTGGCCGCTCTCGTCATAGTCGAGCGTCGACATCGCCAGATCGCCCGATCGCGGCACGCCGGCGGCAGACGGCGCCTGCACCAGCTTGGCCGGTCCGCCGCCGGGCGGCGAGATCATGACCAGCGTCTCTTCGCGCGGCGGCTGTCCAGCCGGACGCGGCGGCTGTCCAGCGGCGGGAGGCGTGGCAGTGGCGAGCGGCTCTGGCACGACGGCAACGACCACCTGCTCCGACGTCACTGGCGCACGTCCTTCGATGTGCTGAACCACGCGCAGTTCGTGCTGGCCGGGGCTGAGCGGCGGATCCTGGGCAATGACGACCCATTCGCCGCGCGCGTCGGCCTGGCCGCGGGCGATCTCCTTGCCGCCGTTCAACAGCACGATCTTGGCGCCCGGCGTGGCGCGGCCGGCGACGACGGCGCGGCCATCCGGACTGATGCGGGCGATGTCGAAGGTGGGCACTGCCACTGCCGGCGGCGCGGGCTGCGGCGGCAGCGGCGCGGCCGGCGGTGCCGCAGCAGGCGGTGTCGCGTTAGGGGCCGTGGACGGCGCGGATTGCGGCGCCGCGGCGGTGGGCTTGGTCGCCCTGTCGAGAACAGCCTGCTCGCTCATCCGCACCTGCCACGCCACGCCAAGGCCGGCCGCGATCACGATCGCGCCGGCAACCACGAGCCAGATAACAGTGCGTGACATCATCCTCCCGACGGTGCGACTACCCGCCCCCATTGGCGTCGCGACCTTCCTCTGCGAAATGATACCATGTTGGCTCGGTCCGGAAAGGCGTCGGATCGTCTGTAAATAGAAACGTCCGTTCCCGGCCCGTGTAGAAAAGTGTCGAAACCCGTCCCCTCCTCCGTCTGCGTCTTCTGTGGCGCCCGCTTCGGCACCGATCCTGCAGGCCGGGAGGTCGCCACGCGGCTAGGCGCGCTTTTGGCCCGCGAAGGCATAGCCATGGTTTATGGCGGTGGTGGGGTCGGCCTGATGGGGCTGGCAGCCAATGCCGCCCTCAAGGCGGGCGGCCGGGTGGTCGGCGTCATCCCGCGCTTCCTCCTGCAGCGCGAGGCAGGGCACCCTGCCCTCAGCGAAACGGTGGTCGTGGAGAGCATGCACGAGCGTAAGCTGCAGATGTTCGAGCGCTCGGACGCCTTCGTCGTCCTGCCGGGCGGAATCGGCACCTTGGAGGAGCTGTTCGAGGTGCTGTCCTGGCGGACACTCGGTCTGCACAGCAAGCCGATCGTCATCGTCGACCAGGGCGGATACTGGAGCCCACTCGCAGCCCTGCTGCGGTCCGTCGTGGAAGGTGGTTTCGCCGAACGGCGCCATCTCGACCACGTCGCCTTCGTGCGCGACCTCAAGGAGATCCTGCCGGCGATCGCCGCCATGCCAAGCGAAACCGGCCCCGAGCCACGCCTCGACCGGGTCTGAAGCTGCGCCGAGTTGCTCGGCCGGCTGCGCCGGCGGGTCACCTTGCCGCGCCGCTCCTGCGGCGCTAGAGCGGTTCCCAATCCGATGGAACCGCTTGCGGTTCCATCGGATTGGGAACGCGCGCGCGGAAATTCCCTGGTTGCACAGGGCACTTTCCGTCCGGCTGCTGGCAGCCGGACGGAAAGTGCCTTAGAACCGCGCCCGCATTGATAGTTGGGGCGCGAAAGGAAGCAAGATGCCGAAGATCAAGGTGAAGAATCCGGTCGTCGAGATGGACGGCGACGAGATGACCCGCATCATCTGGAAGTTCATCAAGGACAAGCTGATCCTTCCCTATCTCGACATCGACCTGAAGTACTACGACCTCGGCGTCGAGCACCGCGACGCGACCAACGACCAGGTGACGGTCGATTCGGCCAAGGCGACGCAGCAGTACGGCGTCGCCGTGAAGTGCGCCACCATCACGCCCGACGAGGCGCGCGTGAAGGAGTTCAATCTCAAGGAGATGTGGCGTTCACCCAACGGCACGATCCGCAACATCATCGGCGGCACCATCTTCCGCGAGCCGATCGTCTGCAAGAACGTGCCGCGGCTGGTGCCGGGCTGGACCAAGCCGATCGTGATCGGCCGTCACGCCTTCGGCGACCAGTATCGCGCTACCGACTTCGTGGTGCCGGGCAAGGGCAAGCTCACGATCAAGTTCGAGGGCGGCGACGGCAAGGTGATCGAGCACAACGTCTACGACTTCCCGGGCGGCGGCGTCGCTCTCGCCATGTACAACAACGACGAGTCGATCATCGGCTTCGCCAGGAGCTCGTTCAACTACGGCCTGATGCGCGGTTGGCCGGTCTATCTCTCGACCAAGAACACCATCCTCAAGCGCTATGACGGCCGCTTCAAGGACCTCTTCCAGGAGGTGTTCGACAAGGAGTTCGCCGACAAGTTCAAGGCCAAGGGCATCACCTACGAGCATCGCCTGATCGACGACATGGTCGCCTCGGCGCTGAAGTGGGAAGGCGCCTTCATCTGGGCCTGTAAGAACTACGACGGCGACGTGCAGTCCGACACGGTGGCCCAGGGCTTCGGCTCGCTCGGCCTGATGACCTCGGTGCTGATGACGCCGGACGGCAAGACCGTCGAGGCCGAGGCCGCGCACGGCACGGTGACGCGCCACTACCGCGAGCACCAGAAGGGCCGCCCGACCTCGACCAACCCGATCGCCTCGATCTTCGCCTGGACACAGGGCCTGCACTATCGCGGCACCTTCGACGGCACGCCCGAGGTGGTGAAGTTCGCCGATGCGCTGGAGAAGGTCTGCGTCGAGACCGTCGAGAGCGGCAAGATGACCAAGGATCTCGCGATCCTGATCGATGCCAAGCATCCGTTCCTCAACACCGAGGACTTCCTGGCGACGCTCGACGCCAACCTCAAGGCCAAGACGGCCAAGTGGTAGCTGGCCCTTGATCGTCGGAGGCGCCGACGGCTGTCGCACCGGCTGGGTCGTCTGCCGGCGCGACACCGACGGCACGCTCGACGCAAGAGTCGTGAAGACCCTCGCAGAGGCCTGCGAGGGTCTTTCCATTTTGGCGGTCGACATGCCGATCGGCTTCGTCGCCGTGCCGCGCCCGGCGCGCATCTGCGAGGTCGAAGCACGCAAGCTGATGCCGGGCAAGGCGAGCTCGGTGTTCCCGACGCCCTGCCGCCCGGCGCTGGCCTGCACGACGCACGCCGAGGCCAATGCTCTCAGCAGGAAGCTGGGCGTCGGCATCAACCGGCAGACCTTTCATCTGTTCCCCAAGATGCGCGAGGTCGATGACCTCCTGCGCTCCCGCCCGCGGCTGAAGCGCATCGTCTACGAGGCCCATCCCGAACTCGCCTTCTCGCGCATGAACGGCGGCAAGCCGGTGCTGAGCAAGAAGCGCCAGCCCGACGGCTACGCCGAGCGCTGCCGGTTGTTGGCCCGGCATGGCTTCGCCTGCCCGGTCGATGGCCTCCCCGGTGCCGCCCGCGACGACATTCTCGACGCCATCGCCGTCTGCCGCACCGCGTTGCTCATCACCCAAGACAAGGCGACGCGCCTCGGCCCCGCCAAGGTCCGCGACAGCCGCGGCCTGCCGATGAACATCTGGTTCTGATTGGACCGCGGGCCTCTCATGCTCTTCCGGACCGCGAGCCTCCGGCTCGCTCAAGTTTCATGAGCGAGCCGGAGGCTCGCGGTCCGGAAGACGATGAGTCTCGGGTGAATCGTTCCCACGCCGACTGGCGCGAGACGCCCAGCGCCGCGCCGATCTGCGCCCAGCTCACATCGCGCGATCGCAACAGGTCGACGGTGCCATGGAGCTGATCAACCTTCGCCTGGACCGTCTCCTCGGTAGAGGGTCTTCGACAACGTCGCTGTCATAGCGACCTCCCTTCTGTCAGGAATATCCTGACAGCTCGCCCGTCAATCTACTCCGGCTTGATCCCTGCGGCCTGCAGCACCGGGCTCCAGATGCCCGCCTGCACGGTCAGCCATTTCGCCAGCTCCTGCGGCGTGCCGCCCATGGCGACGAAACCGCGCTTGCGAAGCTCCTCTTTCATCTCCGGCGTCGACACGGCGGCATTCAGCGCCTCGTTCAGCCTGGCGATGACAGGCGCCGGCGTGCCGGGCGGCGCGATCAGCGTGTAGACGATGGTGCCGTCGACGTCGCCCGCGCCCAGTTCCTTGAAGGTCTTGATGTCCGGCGCCGATGCCGCGCGCTCGGGGGCGGCCAGCGCATAGGCCCTGAGCTTGCCGCTCTGGATGTGCGGCAGCACGCTGGTCAGGCTCGACATGCCGAGCTTGATGTGGCCGCCCAGAAGGTCGGTGACCAGCGGGCCGGTGCCGCGAAAGGGCACGTGCGTCAGCCTGATCTTGTTCAGGATGGCGTAGCGCTCGGCCGACAGGTGCATCGGCGTGCTGACGCCCGCCGTGCCGTACTGCACGTCGCCCGGCGCCTTGTGCGCGGCTGCGGTGATCGCGGCCAGGTCGGCCCACGGCGCATCGGCGCTGCCGACGAACACCGATTCCTGCTTGGCGACGAAGCCGATCGGCACGAACGCCGCCGGGTCGTAGCCGAGCTTGGCGACCAGGAACGGATACAGCATCTGGTTGTTGCTGCTGAACAGCACGGTGTGGCCGTCGGGCGGCTGCTTGGCGACGTAGTCGTGCGCCAGGTTGCCGCCCGCTCCGCCCTTGTTGTCGATGATCACCGGCTGGCCCAGCGCCTTCTGCATCGGCTCCTGGATGGCGCGCGCCAGCGCATCGGTGCCGCCGCCCGGCGGAAAGGGCACCACGACCTTGACCGGCTGGGACGGAAACGTCTGGGCCGAGACCGAGGCTCCGCCCGCCGCCGACGCGGCGAGCGAAGCGAGGATGAGCGCGCGCCGCCTCATCGATCGGTCCCTCATCGATCCGTTGACGACCGGATGGCCGCGGCGCCGCCGCCGACGTCGATCTTCTGGCCGGTGTCGGCGAGCTTGCCGTCGTCGTTCTTGAACACCTGGATGTTCTTCTGGATCATGTTCTGCACCGCCACGGTCTTGCCGTCCTTCGAGAACGACGCGCCCTGCGACCAGGCGCCGATCGGCGCCTCGCTCACCTTGGTGAGCTTGCCGCCGTCCAGGCGGTACATCACGAGCATGCCGTTGGGCTTGAACTGCGGCGCGTCCTTGGGCCGGGTCGAGCCGCCATGCGCCACGCCCGCCACCCACTTGCCGTCGTTCGACATCACGGCGCCCTCGAGGTTCTCGTGACCGATATCGACCGTGCCGACGATCTTGGGCGCATCGCCCGAGATGTCGATGACAGTGAACATGCCGTTGGCCTTGGGATCGCCCAGGCTCGCCACCACGGCGTACTTGCCGTCGGGCGTGATCGACACCGCGTAGGGCCGCGGCGCCACGGCGAGCGTGGCCTTCTCAGCGATCGAATCAGGCCCGAGCTTGACCACCGCGACCTTGGCGTCGCCGTTGCGCGTGGCGACGCCCGTGGCGCCGTCGGGCGACACGGCGACATGGCTCAGCAGTGCGGCCGCCGGCACGAGGTCGATGGTCTTGACCAGGCTCACCTTGTTGCCGTCGATCGCCAGGATCGAGACCGAGCCGGCCATGCGGTTGGAGACGTAGGCGCGCTTGCCGTCCTTGGTCAGGGAGATGCCGGCCGCGCCCGCGCCGGTGTTGATCGTGTCGAGGACCTTCTGGCCCTTGAGGTCGACCACGCTGACCTTGGTATCGGGCTTGGTCTTGGTCTTGTCGGCCGGATCGATCTGCGTCGAGGCCGCGACCAGCGCCAGCGACTCATCGGGCGTGATGGCGACCGAGGTCGGTGGGCCGACGACGCTGCCCGGGACGTTCTTGACCGTGCCCAGCACCTTCACCGGCGACTGGCCGAGGTCGAGGATGGTGATCGAATCGGGCTGCGGATCGTCGGCGTTGCTGGTGACGCCGTTCACCTGCTTGACCTTGTGGTCGTTCGACGACACGGCGATCTGCGCCCAGGCCGGCGCGGCGGCAAGACTCAACGCGACGCAAACGCCCGTGATGGCTGTGTTCCGCATGGCGTCCCTCCTGGCCCGCTCGCTTGATTGGAGCTTTGGCCAAGGAGGAGCCTAGAGCATGCACCGTGCGGATGGAATCAAGTCTTCGTCATGGCCTTTGCTGGGAGCGCCACTCCGTGGCGCGTCTTCACGCTCCCAGCAAAGAACCCGCTCAGGTCATGCCCAGCGCGTGCTTGTACGTGTCGAGCAGCGTCTCCTCCTCGGCGCGGTCGGCGGCGTCCATCGAGCGCAGCGAAACGATCTTCCGCATGGTCTTGACGTCGTAGCCCACGCCCTTGGCCTCGCTGTAGACGTCCTTGATGTCGCTGCCGATCGCCTTGCGCTCCTCCTCGAGCTTCTCGATGCGCTCGACGAAGCTCTTCAGCCGGTCGGCCGAGATCGGCCCCGCCTTGGTCTTCTTCGAAACGGCGCTGCCATCGGGCATGTCCAACACTCCTTGATCACGTCGGCCGGACCATAGGAGCGTGAGCCCCCTGGGCTCAATGACACTTCAGCGATGAATGACGGGGATAACGGGGAGTCTTGTCGGACCGCGGGCCTGGAGGCCCGCGGTCCCAGAAAATCACCCGTGCTTGTGCTGCGCCTTGTCGAAGGCCTTCTTCTGGTCGCCCGAGGCTTCCTTGTGGTGCTTGGCCTTCCACTCGTCGTAGGGCATGCCATAGACGATCTCGCGCGCCTTGGGATCGGGAATCTCGATGCCCTGCTTGCCCGCCTCCTCGCGGTACCAGCGCGACAGGCAGTTGCGGCAGAAGCCGGCCAGATTCATCAGGTCGATGTTCTGCACGTCAGTGCGCTCCTGCAGATGCGCGACCAAGCGGCGGAAAGCGGCGGCTTCGAGTTCGGTGCGGGTCTTGTCGTCCATGGCGGGTCTCCTGCGGAACGCAGACGGGAATGGTGCCCGGGATATGGGCTCGGCCCGCACTATAGTCCAGCAGCGGCCGCCCGAACGACAGGGCTGCGGATGGGCAGTCAGCGCCCGCGCGGCGTCTCGGCCAAGTGCTGCGTCGGCTCGTCAGCGCAGCGCCTGACGGTCGCCACCGCCCGGCCACCCGGTCCGGCCTGCAGGTCGACCACGGCGCTACCATCGAACGACGGCGCCTGCCCGCGCGGCTCCTGCACAAGGTCGAACCGCAGTTCGAGCCGCCGGCCCGTCTGCAGCTTGTCGAGGAAAGAGTCCGACAGAAGCGGCATTGTGCCGTCGCTGGAGTCAGCCACGACGACGAAGTCATCGGCGAACAGCAGCTCCGCGGTCTGGCTCACCCCGTCGATGGCGAGCTCGACCCTCGGATCGTCCTTCAGTGCTGCCGCGGCTGCTTTCGGCGCGAGCGGTCCCGTGCCCGACAGATAGAGCCGGAGCTGCAGCCCGCGCCGGTCCGGCCCGCGCTCGCACGACAGCACGACGGCGTCGATGTTGAGGTCGGTGCTCGCGGGCTCGGCCACGGCGTAGCTGGGGCTCGCGACGTTCGCTTCCAGGTCCCAGCCGGCGGCACCTGCCATGGCAGGGCCTGCGAGGCCGATGAGGCCAGCGAAGAACGTCAAGGAGCCGCCGAGCAAATGAGCCATGGGTGCACCGGTTTGCCGATAGCGTGGGAGGGCGTAACGCCGCCCACCGACGAGAGTTGCTGTACTCCGCAAGCGTGTCTTCGCCGTATCGTGGACGGTGAAAATTGTGTCGTCTGTGTCGTTTCCCACCGAGCCTATGGCTCGGGGCCGCCGTGACCACGCCACCGGTTGTGTCACGCCCTCGAGGATGACGGTGCGGAACCCGACGCCATAAGCGGCGTCGACGATGGCGTGCGACACAGCGCGCGGCCGCCACGGACCGGCGCTTTCGACAGTCCCCGCCCCTATCGCCTCCCGTTCGCAGGTGCATCGAAGTCACGGACAATGTCGGCGCGGATGCGCTCGCGCATGTCGGCAGTGACGGGCGTTTGATCGAGTAATTCCATCAACCGCTCACGCGAGACGAGCCCGCGGCGTGCGAGTTCGCGCGTAAAGACGATATCCTTCTCTCGGCGGGCGACGTGCTTGGCAATGGCAAGGTCGTGCGGGTCCAGACACAGCCCTTTGACCCCGTCCGTATCGCCCTGCTGCAAGTTCACCAGGCGGCCCCTCCATCCCCTGGGCAGCGTCGCGGTCGTCGCATCGACGGGGTCGGCATAATAACCATGGCTTTGATGAAACGGTGAATCGACTCCGATCTCGTTCAGGAGCTCCGTCTGGAGCGGATTTCTCGAGGCAATCAGATCGACCTCGGCCGATGCGACGATCTCATCGGCCACGTCGGGGTATTTCCCATGCAGTGACTGGCTGCCGATGATCACGAACTGCTTCTCGCCCGTGATCCGTCCAGCCGCCCGAAGGACGTGGTCAACCTGCTGCTTCTTCATGGAGTCGCCGTACTTCCTCCTGCGACAGCAGACCGACGAAGGGCATCGATTGGCGCAACCTGGTCGCCTCGTCGTCGCGACTCAGCATTGCCGCCAGGAGCTCGCCGTCGTCCCGGCGCTCGGCGATGCCCTGCCATTCATCATAGGCCGACACCCATGCGCCCTGTCGACGCCAACGATGGAGGTTGGCCAGAATCTGCGCGCGTATCTCGTTCAGCGTGAACCGACGCACCACCGCAAGCGCGATCGAGCGCTTGAGCTCGGCCAGCGCCTGATGCGACAGCCCGGGGCGCGCAGCAGGACGGATGCCGCGCGCCGTCACCTCGAGCTGATCGCCTTCGCCGACACCCCACGCCTTGAGGATTGGCTTCGGAACAATCACGCCCAAGGAGTTTCCGATGCGTCGCACAGCGCCTTTCATGCCGAAGTTATAACATGTTGTCACATCTACTACAATTGCCCGGCAGTCCTCAGAACTTGACCTGTCCGGACTTCCCCGCCGCATTCTTTAGAACCAGCGTGACCGCCGCCCCGGCGGCATCGCGTCCTTCGGGCCGGCCTGCCGAACACCGAGTCAGGGTCATTTCAATGACATTTCGTGCCGTTTGGGCGCTGTGCGCAACGGTGCGTCGTCGCGTGGTCGCTGGCGAGAATTCCCTGAAGGGCGCGGCGTCAACAGCGGGCGGCGGAGCAATCGTCGCATGTTGGCACGAGCTTGACCGCGGGCGCTCTGCACACTAACGACAATGCATCGACGGTCCTCCTTAACGGAGGCGAACAGGGAATGCCGTGCCGCTCCCTCGGGAGCCAATCGGCAGCTGTACCCGCAGCTGTAAGCGGCGAGCGAATGCCCACACGTCACTGGACGCAAGTCTGGGAAGACGGGCAGGAGCCGGGACCCGCGAGCCAGAAGACCTGCCGGCGATAGCGTCGCTCTTCCGTGGACGGGATGTTCCAACGGGACGGTCAACCGAGCGGTGACGCGCCTCGTGCGTGAACCGTTTGGGAGATCGTCAGATGACGTCGATCCGTGGACCCTTGCCTGCGCCTTTTTCAGATGCTGTCGCATCCGACAGCGATGCCAGCCGACTGCAACGCTACGCCTGCACACTCTCGGAGACCCCGGCGGCCCGCCCGGGCGTGGTGCCGACGCCAACGCGCAACGCCGCTCTTCGGTTTCGCCGCGGCGGCTTCACCAGCCTCTGCGTGGCCCTCGACTACGCTGCCCAAGGCGAGACCGGCCTCAATTTCTTCGATGCGCGAGGTCGCCTGACGGCATGCCTGCCCTATGGCGTTCTCCGCGAGCAGGCCCGGCAGTTGGCCCGCCGACTGATGGGTGCGGGCGTGAGGCGCGGCGAGCGGCTGGTCATCGTGGCAGACAGCTGGCCGGGCTTCTGCGTGGCCTTCTTCGCGGCCCAGTATGCCGGCGTGCTGGCCGTTCCGGTTGCCGTTCCCGTCGGCCTCGGCGCCAAGGAAAGCCACATCGCCCAGCTTCGCCGCCAGATCGTCGCGGCCGGAGCCGTCGGCATCCTCGCCCCCGACGAGCTCGCGGATTTCGCGGTGGCCGCCGCGGCCGGCACATCGGCGCGCCTGGCCGGTGCGATGTCGATGTTCGAGGCGTTGCCGCTATCGCCCGATGAGCCGAGGCCGCTCGGCGCGGGTGAGCGCTGCTACGTGCAGTTCTCGTCCGGCAGCACGCGCCGGCCGCTGGGCGTCGATATCCGCCAGGACCAGCTCATGGCCAACATCGACGGCGCGCTGGCCAGCCAGCAGATCGACGCCGGAGATTCCGGCGTGAGCTGGCTGCCGCTCTATCACGACATGGGCCTGATCGGTTTCGTGCTGGCGCCGATGTGCGCCCAGCGCAGCGTCGATCTGATGGCGCCACGCGAGTTCGCCCGCCGGCCGTTGACCTGGCTGTCGCTGATCTCGCGACGGCGCGCCACCATCACCTACAGCCCGGGCTTCGGCTACGAGCTGGTCGCCCGCCGGGCGCAGGCGCAGATGCCGGGCGACCTCGACCTGTCGTGCCTGAAACTGGCGGGCGTCGGCGCCGACATGATCCGGCGCACGGCGCTCCGCCGCTTCGCCGACACCTTCGCCTGCCGGGGCTTCGACGACCGCGCCTTCATGGCGAGCTACGGCCTGGCCGAAGTCTGCGTCGGCTTGAGCTTCGGCGGGCGATTTGCCGGCTTGAGAGCCGACCGCCGCGGCCCTCGCGAGTTCGTGCTATGCGGCCGCGTCATGGCCGACCATCGCGTGGAAATACGCGATGCCAGCGGCAGGCCGCTCGGCGAACGCGAGATCGGTCGGCTGTTCGTGCGCGGCCGCAGCGTCATGCCGGGCTATTTCGGCGAGGAGGCGGAAAGCGCGCGCGTGCTCGCCGACGGCTGGCTCGACACCGGCGATCTCGGCTACTGGTGCGATGGCGAGCTCGCCATCACCGGTCGCGCCAAGGATCTCATCATCGTCAACGGCCGCAACATCTGGCCGCAGGATATCGAATGGGCCGTCGAGGCGCTGTCGGGGGTGCGTCGCGGCGATGCCTGCGCCTTCTCGACCGACAGCGACGACGGCGAGCAGGTCGTCGTCCTGGTGCAAGCCTCCGCCGGCGACGCCGACGAGCGCGACGCCCTGATCGGCAGCATCCGCCAGACCGTCAAGGAGACGGCCGGCATCGATTGCCGCATCGAGCTGATCTCCCGACGCGTCGGTTTGCCGCTCACTTCCTCCGGAAAGCTCAGCCGCTCGCGCGCCAGGGCGCGACTTCTGGCCGGCGCCTACGGCCGGCCTTGACACGATGCCGATTCAGGATCCGCGCCGTCGCAATCCAGCGCGTGATCGGCCGAGCTTGACGAGCAGGCGGCGACGCCATCGCCGCAGCCTTGCCACGTCCATCGACAGCAGCGTCAGTGCGGCGGGCAGCAGCACCGGCCCGGCAGGCGGCAGCACGCCGCGGACAAGAAGCGCAATACCCAGCGCAACACGCACGCTGCATCGACGGGGAACGCGCAGCCTGAACTTGCCGAACGTCAGATAGCGTGCCGAACTACTCTGAATCATCGATCGGCATCCCGCCCGCCAGCAGCAGGCGGGCGCGCCGCTCGGCCTCCTCGCGATCCGGCGCGATCGAGAAGCGCAGGCCGAAGGCCGCGGTGATGGCCAGCGCCTGCGCCCGCTTCAACAGGCGCCTGGCCCGGTCGGGCTCGACGGCGACCGCGCCGCGGCAGACGGACGCCAGCGCCTTCTTGTTCCGCTTGAACCATTGGGTCTGCGCCTTCTGGTCGGCATGCGTCGGATTCTCGACGCCATCGAGAAGAACGAAGACGAAAGGCGTTCCGCGCGCGACCAGCGCATCCATCTCGGCGATCCATTGCGGCGCATAGCCCGGCGGCAGGCGGCTGCCCTCGATCGCCACGACAGGAAAGCGCGACACGTCATAGAACTTGAAGGCAATGCCCATCACCGCTTGCGCCCGGCTTTCTTCACGCGCCGCGGGGGCGTCGCCCGGGGACGCACCAGATCGAGCACGACCTTCAGGAAAACGTCGTCGGACGGCAGCTCGTCGCCGGTGACCGCCAGCGCATCGCGGATCTCGATCCGGCTGTGCAGCCAGAACTGCACCAGCGCGCCGGCGATGATCAGCGTCAGTCCCGCCGGAATGTCGTCCCGGATGAAACCTTCAGCCTGCCCGCGCTGCATGAGCGGCACGGAACGGGTATTCAGCATCTCGGACCGCAACTCGCGCTCCCCCGCCGGGCCTTCGAGCAGCCGCCACAGGTTGAAGCGGAAAGCCTCGGGATGTTCGCGCCAGTAGCGCAGGTAGGTCCGCATGGCGTCGGGAATGGCTTCGGCGGCCGGCGCATGCGGCTTCAGCACGCCGGCGACGTAGGCCATGAAGTCGTCGGAGAGATGCCGGCCGGCAGTGCGCCACAGCCCCTCCTTGTTGCCGAAATGATGGTGCAGCAGGCCCTGCGAGACGCCCGCGCGCTGGGCGATGTCGCGCATGGTGGTGCCATGGAAGCCGCGCTCGGCGAACTGCGTGATGGCGGCTTCCATGATGGCGTTGCGCGCATCCGCCGGAGGATAGACAGGCCGCAGGACAGGCATCGCCAGCGCGCTCCACGTTGGGGGCGGCGACTGTATCGGGCGGGGACTGACTGGCCAATCGATCAGCATTGACTGATCAAACAGTCAGCGCTATTGCGAGTCAATCGCAAATTCTGCCAGCCCGCGTCGGATCATCCCGCCGCCAGCCACCGGAAAGGCGACCGCCAGGCTTTCTCGGGGGAGTTCATGCGTATTGGAGGAATCGTTGCTCGCGGCGCACCGGTCGCGATCCTTGTCGCGTTGTTGCCGGTCGCCTGTCCTGCCCAGGCGCAGCAGCCGCCGTCCGACGCCCCCCGGCAGGTCGACCTGGAGCTCCCCGCGGTGACCGTAACCGCGCGCAAGCGCGACGAGAGCGAGCAGAGCGTGCCCATCAGCATGACAGTGCTCGAGGGCAGCCGGCTCGACGTCGCGCCCACCGCCTCCAATGCCGGCCTCGCGCGCTCGGCCCCCAATGTCAGCTTCGTCGATGTCGGCGGCCAGTCGTCCAACCTGTTCTCGATCCGCGGCGTCGGCTCGTTCTCGCCGATCTCCGCCGACGACACCTCGACCGTCCTCTATGTCAACGAGGCGCCGCAGTCGCTCTACGGCCCTGCCCCCAGCATGCTCGACGTCGACCGCGTCGAGGTGCTGCGCGGACCGCAAGGCACCCTGTTCGGCCGCAACACCCAGGCCGGCGCCGTCAGCATCGTGCCCACGAAGCCGACCTACGATTGGGGGTTCGCCGCGAGCGGCGAGATCGGCACCTCGGGCTTCGGCCTGGGCGAGTTCGTGTGGAACGCGCCGTTGGTCGCCGACCAGCTCGCCGCGCGCGTCGCCATGCGCTACTCGGGCTATGCCGGCGACGTCCCCAACATCGCCGTCGGCGGCAAGGACGGCTTGCAGCAGATCTGGGCGGGACGCGGCACGCTGCTGCTCGAGCCGACCGGCGACACGTCGGCGACGCTCAGCCTGTCCTACAATCGCCAAAAGGATACCTCGCCGCGCTTCCTGCTGCGCAACTACGCCTGGTTCCCCACCAGCGCCGTCAATCCGCGCACCGACGTCGACAGCGATTCGCTGGGCGTCAATCTCAAGGTCAGGCACGACTTCGATTGGGCGGCGCTCGAATCGGTCACCACCTGGCAGAACAACTATTCGCGCCAGATCTTCGATCCGGCCGACGGATTGGTCTTCGCCAATCTGACCGGCCTGCCCGCCAGCTTCTTCAACGTGCCGGGCGCCGACCTCGCCAACCTCGCCATCGGCGAGACCATCTTCACCCAGGAGGTGCGCCTGTCGGCGCCACAGGACAACGCCGTCGCCTGGACGGCCGGCCTCAACTATTTCCGCTCGACCCTGTCGATGGACCGCAGCGGGCGCGCGACGACGCCGGCTTTCGCCACCATCCGCGGCTTCATGAACAACGACTTCGTCACCAACAGCTGGTCGGCCTTCGGCGAGGCAACGATTCCCGTCGTCGACAGGCTGAAGGCGACGCTCGGCCTGCGCGGCACGCTGGAGAGCAAGACGGCGGCCTATGCCTTCAACGGCGCCGGCCAGGTGGGCGTCGTGCCCTTCTTCAACCAGAACAGCTCGCTGTCGGACAATTTCATCAGCGGCCGCGGCGGTCTCAGCTACGACTGGACCGAGCAGGTCATGACCTATCTCTCGATCGCCCGCGGCTATGTCACCGCGGGATTTCCGAGCCTCTCGGTGAACGCCCCGCTCGGCAAGACCGAGCAGGCCTTCCCCGCCTCGACGAGCTGGACATACGAGGCCGGCTTCAAGTCGGAGTTCGCCGGCAAGCGCGTGGCGCTGAACGGGGCGTTCTTCTTCAACGACGTGAAGCAGGGTCATCTCGTGGTGTTCGACCCGTCGAGTGCCGCTTTCACCATCGCGGCCCTCGACTATCAGAGCTACGGCGCCGAGATCGAGGCCACGGTCCGGCCCCTGCCCGGCCTGGAACTGTTCGCGGGCCTCGGCCTGACGCGCGCCCTGCTGGTCAACGTGCCGCCCGGCAGCGCAACCGGCGCGCTGTCGGGCAACACGGTGCCCAATGTGCCGGGCGTGACCGCGACCGTGGGCGCCCAATACCGGGTGCCGGCCAGCATCGTTGGCCTCGACGGCGACTTCGTCGGCCACGGCAGCTGGCAGTATGTCGGCGCCCGCGCCGCCGACGTCGCCAACAGCTTCAACCTCGACGCTTACAGCGTGGTCAACCTGCGGGTCGGCTGGAAAGGCAAGGCAGTCGAGCTCTATGGCTTTGCCTACAACCTCTTCGACCAGCGCTATCAGACATGGGGCCAAAGCTTCGGGCCGACCACGCCGACGGTGCGCGTCGGGCAAGGCCAGATCCTTGGGTTGGGATCAACAATCCGATTCTGACCCTATTACTCGAGGAAGGTTGCAGAATTGATTGCGAACGATTATCATTTGAACTAGCTTGTGGTCGCCCGCGTGACCAGGAGGGGCGTGCCTTGAAGCAGGACGTTGAGCTCTACGTTGCTCATCGCCGCGCCCTGCTGACCTATGCCAACCGGATCGTCAGGGATCCCGGCCGGGCCGAGGACGTGGTGCAGGAGGCCTTTCTGCGCTTGCGGACGGCGGCAGCGGCCAACCTGCTCGACGAGCCGGTCGCCTACCTCTATCGCATCGTGCGCAACCTCGCTCTCGACCTGCAGCGTCATCTCACCTTCGAGGGGCTGATGGTCGGCGCCGTGGTCGCGGCGATCACGGCAATCCGGCTGCGGCGCCGCTGCTAGCAGTGCTGTCACTCGCGAGTTCTTGCGCCTTACGGCACGCAAAAAACTAATTATCTTTCATGAAGATAAATTACTGTAGTCAAATACCAATGACTATGGTAACTTCAGCACAACGTCTTGGTCACGGCGGCGCCTATGGCGGGCGCCAGCCTGCGGCCCCAGGCGCGCGCGGTATCAGGCGTGTCGATCAGATCCTGGCGCACTTCGAGGGAGCAATGCGGCAGCTTGCGGATCCGCGCATGGGCATTGAGCGTGTATTCGTAAGATGCGCGCGCCGAGTATGGCTCGTTGTCGCCGACCACCAGCGCGGGATCGCGCCGCAGTTCGGCGAGCAACGGCTCGGGCAGGCGCGCATCGTCGTTCCACAGCACGCCGACGTGCCAGGGACGCTTAAAACCGTTCATCTGCGACGTGAAGGAATGCATCACCAGCAGCGCGACCTTGGCGCCATTCGCCGTGATGCGGTCGAGATGGCGGTCGACCTCGCGGTGATAGGGCCAGAAGCAGGCCTCGGCGCGGGCATCGACTTGCTCCTTGGTCAGCCCTTTGTTCGCCGGCACGGGCGTGCCGTCGCTGATCTCGGGCGTAGACCCCTCGCCGCCCGGCCAGCGATTGCAGTCGATCACCAGGCGCGAATAGCCCGACGCGACCAGCGGCGCGTCGAGCGCCTCGGCGAGCGCGATCGCGGCTTCGAGGGCGCCGATGTCCCAGGCGATATGGCGCGACAGCTCGGCCTGCGAGATTCCGAGATTGCCGAGCGCCGTGGGGACTGCCTTGCTGGCGTGGTCGCAGAGCAGCAGCAACGGCGCCCTGCCTTTCTCATTGTGAACGGAAAAAGGGGGCGGATCGTCCGGCCCGAGCAGTTGTTGCATCGCGCCCCTATAGTGCGAAGATCGCGCAAATGAAAGATGCCGAAGCCCGTGCGCTGTTGCGCGACCTGTTCGACGCAGCGCTTGCCGCGGCGCGTCCCGCGACCTGCCTCGCCCCCTACATCGACACGCTGCAACCGCCGAAAGGCCGGACCATCGTCATCGGCGCCGGCAAGGCAAGTGCCGCCATGGCCAAGGCGGTCGAGGACCAGTGGCCGCATCCAATCGAAGGCCTGGTAGTGACGCGTTACGGCTACGGCGAGCCCTGCGCCAAGATCAAGATCGTCGAGGCGGCGCACCCCGTGCCCGACGAGAAGGGCCGCGCCGCCGCCGGCCGCATCCTCGAGCGCGTCAAGGGCCACGCGCCGGACGATCTCGTGCTCTGCCTGATCTCGGGCGGCGCCTCGGCGCTGCTGGCGCTGCCCGCTCCAGGACTGACGCTGGCCGACAAGCAAGAGGTCAACCGTGCGCTGCTGAAATCGGGCGCCAACATCGTCGAGATGAACACGGTGCGAAAGCACCTCTCGGCCATTAAAGGCGGCCGCCTCGCGGTTGCCGCCCAGCCGGCGCGCGTGCTGAGCTGGCTGATCTCCGACGTGCCCAACGACGATCCCGGCGTCATCGGCTCGGGGCCGACCGTGCCCGACCGCACGACCTTCGCCGATGCGCTCGCAGTGCTCGCCAAGTACCGCATTGATCCGCCGGCGTCCGTGCGCGCCCATCTCGAGAAGGGTGCGGCGGGCGGCGTCGAGGAGACGCCCAAGCCCGGCGATCCGCGCTTGGCGCGGGTCGAGACCATCGTCGTGGCGACGCCGCAGCGCTCGCTCGAAGCGGCCGCCGCGGTCGCCGGCGAGCGCGGCCTGGAAGTCGTGATGCTGGGCGACAATCTCGAAGGCGAGGCGCGCGAGCTGGGCGCGCTGCATGCGCAAAAGGCGATCGAGCGCGCCAAGCGCGTCGGCAGGCCGACGGTGATCCTGTCCGGCGGCGAGACGACGGTCACGGTGCGCGGCAAGGGCCGCGGCGGGCGCAACGTCGAATACCTTTTGGGCAAGGCCATCGAAGCCAACGGCGCCCCGGGCATCTGGGGGCTGGCCGCCGACACCGACGGCGTCGACGGCGCCGAGGACATCGCGGGCGGCATCTTCGGCCCCGATTCGGTCTCCCGCGCCCGCGCCATGGGCCGTGACCCCAAGGCCCTGCTGGACGACAATGACGGGCACAGCTTCTTCGAAATGCTGGGTGACAGCATTGTCACGGGTCCGACCAGGACCAACGTCAACGATTTCAGGGCAACATTGATCGCGCCATGACCCATTCATTTTCTTCCGGACCGCGCGCTGGGTCGCGTCTGACGCGACCTTCCCGCGCGCTCAGACGCGCATGTGAATGCGCTCAGGCGCGCGGGACGCGCGCGGTCCGGAAGACCATGAGGCAGCCATGACCACCTACCCCGGTTCCTGCCACTGCGGCGCCATCAAGATCGCCTTCACCTCGGACAAGGCGCCCGAGGCGATGCGCGTCGGCCGCTGTGCCTGCTCCTTCTGCCGCCGCCACGGCGCGCGCACCTCAGGCGATCCGGCAGGCTCGGTCGAATTCCGCGCCGAGCCCGGCAGCCTCAGCCGCTATCGATTCGGGCTCGGCATCACCGACTATCTGCTGTGCGCCAAGTGCGGCACCTATGTCGGCGCCGTCATGGCCGACGAGGGCGGCCAGAAAAGCGGCCAGCTCGGCATCGTCAACGTCAACGCGCTCGACATCCGCGACACTTTCGATCCCGTCCCGCCGCTGCATGTCTACGACGGCGAGGACGAGGCGCGCCGGCGCGCCCGGCGGCGAAAGTTCTGGATGAAGACGACAGTGATCGCCTAGGTTTCACCATGGCCATTCTCGGAGTGATCGCCGACGACTTCACCGGCGCCACCGATATCGCGGGCATGTTGGTCAAGAACGGCATGCGCACCATCCAGACCATCGGCGTGCCGCCGAAAGGCGCGATCCCCGACGACGTCGACGCCGTGGTCGTGGCGCTGAAGACGCGCTCGATTGCGGCCAAGGATGCCATCGCCCAGTCGCTGGCCGCCCTCGATGCGCTGCAGGCGGCCGGCTGCAAGCGCTTCTTCTTCAAGTACTGCTCGACCTTCGATTCGACCGACGCCGGCAATATCGGCCCGGTGGGCGATGCGCTGCTCGATGCGCTCGACGCCAAGCAGGCGATCTACTGTCCGGCCTTCCCAGAGAACGGCCGCACTATCTTCTTCGGCCATCTGTTCGTGGGCGACATCCTGCTGTCGGACTCCCACATGCGCCACCATCCGCTGACGCCGATGACCGACGCCAGCCTGGTGCGCGTGCTGGCGCGCCAGACCAAGCACAAGGTCGGGCTGGTGCCGCTGAAGCAGGTGCAGTCCGGCTCGGCCGCGCTTCGTGCGGCACTCGACAGGCTTCTGGCCGACGGCGTGCGCCACGTCGTGGTCGACGCGGTGGCCGATACCGATCTCGGCATCATCGGCGAGGCGGTCGGCGACGACCGGCTGGTCACCGGCGGCTCGGGCGTGGCGCTCGGCCTGCCCGCCGCCTATCGCCGCCGCGGACTTCTAGCCCACAAGGCCAATGCCGACACGCTGCCCAAGATCGCCGGCGCCTCCGCCGTGCTGGCGGGCTCGTGCTCGGCGGCGACCCTGGGACAGATCGCGGCCTTCAAGGGCCCGCACCTCCATCTCGACACCGACGCCATCTGCCGCGGCGAGCCGGTCGGCGATGCAGCACTCGCCTGGGCCAAGGACAAGATCGGCAACGGGCCGATCCTGCTGTCGGCCAGCGACCAGCCCGAGGCGGTGAAGGCGCTGCAGGCCAAGTACGGCGTCGAGAAGTCGAGCCAGGCGATCGAGAAGACCATGGCCAGGCTCGCCAAGGGCCTGGTCGCGGCCGGCGTCGGCCGCCTGGTCGTGGCGGGCGGCGAGACATCGGGCGCCGTCGTCGGCGCGCTCGACGTGACGGCGCTGCGCATCGGGCCGGAGATCGATCCCGGCGTGCCGTGGACGGCGTCGGTCGGCGCGAAGCCGCTGCTGCTCGCCCTGAAGTCGGGCAACTTCGGCGCGCCTGACTTCTTCACCAAGGCGTTCCAGCGGCTATGAGCAGCAAAGACTCCAGGATGCGCGACGCGATCTGCGCGCTGGGCGCCAAGCTCGCCGCGCGCGGTCTCTGCCCCGGCACCTCGGGCAACATCAGCGCGCGCATCGACGACGGCTGGCTGATGACGCCGACCAACTCCTCGCTGGGCGAACTCGAGCCCGGCCAGCTCTCCAAGCTCGACCTGTCGGGCAGGCACGTCGGCGGCGATCCGCCGACCAAGGAGGCGCTGCTGCATCGGTCGGTCTACGACGTGCGGCCCAAGGACGGCGCCATCGTGCATCTACATTGCACGCACGCCGTGGCGATCTCCTGCCTCGACCCGTCGTGCCATCACAACCAGGAAACGACCCTGCCGCCGATCACGCCCTACTTCGTGATGCGCGTCGGCAAGCTGCCGCTCGTCCCCTACTTCAAGCCCGGTGACCCCAAGCTCGCCGACGCCATCCGCGACTACGCCAAGGGCCATCGCGCCGTGCTTCTGGCCAATCACGGCCCGGTCGTCGCCGGCACGTCACTGTCGGCCGCCTCGGCCTCGATCGAGGAGCTGGAAGAGACCGCCAAGCTCCATCTGCTGCTGCAGGGATTCAAGGTGCGCCTGCTGTCGGACGCGCAGGTGCGCGAAGTCGAAGAAGCCTTTCCTTCCTGATCGGAATCAAGAATGCCCAAGCTCGCCGCCAATCTCTCCTGGATCTACCAAGAGGTGCCGTTCCTGCAGCGCTTCGGCGCCGCCGCCGAGCACGGCTTCAAGGCAGTCGAGATCCTGTTCCCCTACGAGGCGCCGGCGGCCGACATCGCGGCCGAGCTCAAGAAGCACAAGCTGACGCAGGCCCTGTTCAACCTGCCGCCGGGCGATGCCAGCAAGGGCGAGCGCGGGCTGGCCGCCCTGCCCGGCCGCGAAGCCGAGTTCGCCGCCGCGCTCGACAAGGCACTCGACTACGCCAAGGTCCTGGAGTGCCGCACGCTGCACATCATGTCGGGCATGATCGCGCCCGGTGCCGACGTGAAGGCGATGCACCGCACCTTCATCTCCAACCTCAAGATGGCCTGCGACCGCACCGCCAAGAGCGGCATCACGCTGGTGCTCGAGCCGATCAACCATCGCGACATTCCCGGCTACTTCACCAACACCACCGGCCAGGTCGAGCAGATCATGAGCGAGGTCGGCGCGCCGCATCTCAAGCTGCAGCTCGACCTCTATCACATGCAGGTCACCGAGGGAGACCTGACCAAGCGCATCGAGCGCCTGTTCCCGATCACCGCGCACGTGCAGATCGCGGGCAACCCCGACCGCAACGAGCCCGACATCGGCGAGGCCAACCACCTCTATCTGCTCGATGTGCTCGATCGCCTGGGCTACCAGGGTTACGTCGGCCTGGAATACAAGCCCAAGACCACGACGGCCGCCGGCCTGCGCTGGGCGGCGAAGTACAGCATCAAAGCATAGGACCATGGCGGACAAAAATACTCCCGTCGTCGCCTTCATCGGCCTGGGCTCAATGGGCTTCGGCATGGCGAAGAACCTGCTCAAGCACGGCCATCAGGTGATCGGCGTCGATACCAATAAGTCGGTGCTATCGGCGTTGGCCGTAGCTGGTGGCGCCGTCGCATCAAAGCCCGCTCTCGCAGCCGCGCACGCCGATGTCGTCATCGTCGCGGTCGTTAACGCTCAGCAAGTCGAGACAGTGCTGTTCGGCGAGGGCGGTGCCGTGGCGAAGCTGCGCAAGGGCGGCCTGGTCATGCAATGTGCCACCGTGCCGGCCACCTTCGCCAAGTCGCTGGGCGAGCGGCTGGCCAAGTCGGGCCACGAGCTTTTGGACGCGCCGATGTCGGGCGGCCGCGCCCGCGCTGAATCCGGAGAGCTCACCTTCATGGCCTCGGGCTCGCCCAAGGCCTTCGCCTCGGCCGAGTCGATCCTGTCGGCAACCTCCGCCAAGGTCTTCCGGCTGGGCGAGGCGGCGGGCATCGGCTCCCTGGTCAAGACCGTGAACCAGCTCCTGGCCGGCGTGCATATCGCCACGGCGGCCGAAGCGATGGCGCTCGCCGCCAAGGCCGGCGCTGACACCCGCGCCGTCTACGACGTGATCTCGGCCAGCGCCGGCAATTCCTGGATGTTCGGCAATCGCGTGCCGCACATGCTCGACGACGACTACTCGCCGCTGTCCGCCGTGGAGATCTTCGTGAAGGATCTCGGCCTGGTGCTGAACACCGGTCACGAACATCGCCTGCCGCTGCCCATGGCCGCGGCGGCGCATCAGCTCTTCCTCGCCGCTGCCGGTGCGGGCTGGGGGCGGCTCGATGACGCAGCGGTCGTGAAGGTCTACGAGCAGGCCGGCGACTTCAAAGTGTCGTCACCCAAGAAGTAGACTTTTAGGGCATGCAACGCGACCGCTTCACCAAGATCGTCGCCACGCTGGGACCCGCCTCGTCCAGCCGCGAGCGCCTGCGCGCGCTGTTCGAGGCCGGTGCCGACGTCTTTCGACTGAACTTCAGCCACGGTACGCAGGACGACCATCGCCAGCGCGTCGACCTCCTGCGCGCGCTGGAGAAGGAGTTCAAGCATCCCATCGCCATCCTGATGGACCTGCAGGGCCCCAAGCTTCGGCTGGGTGCCTTCGCCAAGGGACCGCTCGAGCTGAAGAAGGGCCAGAAGATCCGGTTCGACATGGACGAGGCGCCGGGCACGGCCAAGCGCGTGCCCCTGCCTCATCCCGAGATCTTCCGGGCGGCCAAGCCCGACGGCATCCTGCTGATCGACGACGGCAGGGTGCGCCTGCGCATCACCGCGCACGGCGAGGCCACGATCGACGCCGAGGTCGAGGTGCCGGGCCCGATCAGCGATCGCAAGGGCGTCAACCTGCCCAACCTCGCGATCCCGCTGTCGCCGATGACGACCAAGGACCACCGCGACCTGACCTATGGCCTGTCGCTCGGCGTCGACTGGGTGGCGCTGAGCTTCGTTCAACATGCCAACGACATCGCCGAGCTGAAAAAGCTGGTGGCCGGCCGCGCCGCCGTGATGGCCAAGCTCGAGAAGCCGCTGGCCATCGACCATCTCGACGAGATCATCGAGCAGAGCGACGGCATCATGGTCGCCCGCGGCGATCTCGGCGTCGAGATGCCGCCCGAGGCCGTGCCGCCGCTGCAGAAGCGCATCCTCGCCGCCTGCCGCGTCGCCGGGAAGCCCGCCATCGTCGCCACCCAGATGCTCGATTCGATGGTCCATTCGCCGACGCCGACGCGTGCCGAGGCGTCGGACGTGGCGACCGCGGTCTACGATGCCACGGATGCGGTGATGCTGTCGGCGGAGTCGGCGTCGGGCGACTATCCGATCGAGGCCGTCACCATCATGGACCGCATCCTGAAGAGCGTCGAAGCCGACCCGCTTTATCGCCGCCTCATGGATGCCAGCCGCCACGAGCCCGAGGCGACGACCGCCGACGCGATCAGCGCCGCGGCGCGCCAGTGCGCGCACACGCTGTCGGCCGCCGCCATCGTCACCTACACCACCACCGGCTCCACGACGCTGCGTGCGGCGCGCGAGCGGCCCGACGTGCGCATCCTCTGCCTCACGCCCAAGCTCGAGACGGCACGGCGCATGGCGCTCGCCTGGGGCGTGCATCCCATCCAGACCGAGGACGCGCACAACTTCGCCGACATGGTGGCACGCGCCGTGCGTGTCGCCCGCCAGCAGCACATCGCCAAGCCCGGCGAGCGGCTGGTGATCACCGCGGGCGTGCCGTTCGGCACGCCCGGCGCCACCAACATCCTGCGCATCGCCTACGTCTAGAGCCGCTCTGCGCTGTTGCAGTTGAGCAACACGAAACGCACGATACGAAGAGCGGCGGATGTCCTTGGAATCGCCCCAGTGCGACCCTGAAAAGATCGGGGATGGAGCACAAGTTGCTTTCGTAGAAATCTTCAGAAGCAGCAACGCATCGAGAGGCGATCGTGAAACGCAAGTCGCGGACCACCGCCCGTCCCTTCCGCCCGGGTGCCCTCACCTGGATCGACTTCCTCGTGATCGGTGCCATCGCTTTCACGTTCATCGCGATCGCCAGCACCACCATTAGTCATGCCAAGGCGTCGGACTACAACGATCCGCCAACCTTTTCGACGGAAGTTGGGCACACTCCCGGCGATGCCGACCTGATCAAGGCAAGAATAAGATTGGCCGTCGGCGGCCCCTGGAGCTAGTTGCTGGCACTGGTGTGCAGCCACACAAGCCAAGGCGTGGCCGCCGTTTCGAGCCCCCATACAGACCCCCTACGGAGCGCAAAAAGTCGCCAAAACGAAACTGGCCGGAGCGTACCGTAGTCATTGACACGTCAGAGCACTTGAGTTATGTTGAGCTCGCCGCCGTGCTTTCAGGCGTCCGCTCTATGCATCGTTCATCCGATACCATCGCGCGCGAGCCCATCCGGCTGCCGGTCGGATGGGGCGCGCCCGGATCCAGAGCGACGAGGCCGGCAGCCTTCCCTGCACCCGAAAACCAGTAGCGAAACTTGCGTAACTATCTTAATTCGCCGTCGAACCCAACCGATAGAGGATCCCGCCTCTCTCGACCACAAGTGCAGGAGCGGCGGAAAGGGCGCAAAGGGCGGAAACCCCGCCGTGAACCGCTGACGGCAGTGCAGGCATTCGCCGGCATGCCTTCTCTTCTGTCAGCTGCTCGCCAACCAGTCAAAATCACCGTGCCGAAAAACCTAGCGCCGGTCGATCACCCGCCGCGCCTTGCCCATCGAGCGCTCGACCGCGCCGGGTGCGCCGATCTCCACTGTGGCCGACAGGCCACACATGCCCTTCAGACGCCGCGCCAGCTCATCCGCAGAGCGGCCGGCGGCCCCGCCCTCCAAAGCCGTTCTCGCCTCGACCCGGACCAGAAGATCGTCCAGCGCGCCGCTGCGCGTGAGCTCGATGACGTAGTGCCCGGTGAGCACCGGGTCGCGCAGGATCTGCTCCTCGACCTGGCTCGGGAACAGATTCACGCCACGCACGATCAGCATGTCGTCGCTGCGGCCGGTGATCTTGGCCATGCGGCGCATGGACGTGATCGAGCCCGGCAGCAGGCGCGTGAGGTCGCGCGTGCGATAGCGGATGACGGGCATTGCCTCCTTGGTGAGCGAGGTGAAGACCAGTTCGCCGGGTTGGCCGCCGGCCACGGGCTCGCCGGTCTCGGGATCGACGATCTCGGGATAGAAGTGGTCCTCCCAGATGGTCGGCCCGTCCTTGCTCTCGACGAACTCGCAGGCCACGCCCGGCCCCATCACTTCGCTCAAGCCGTAGATGTCGACGGCGTCGATGCCGAGCCGCCGCTCGATCTCGGCGCGCATGCCTTCGGTCCACGGCTCGGCGCCGAAGATGCCGATCCGCATCGCCGTGCTGCGCGGATCGACGCCCTGGCGCTCGAACTCGTCGGCGATCGCCAGCATGTAGGACGGCGTCATCAGCACCACGCGCGCGCCGAATTCGCGGATGAGCTGGACCTGCCGCTCGCCGAAGCCGCCCGACATCGGCACCACCGTGCAGCCCAGCCGCTCGGCGCCGTAGTGCGCGCCCAGCCCGCCGGTGAACAGGCCGTAGCCGTAGGCGTTGTGGACGATGTCGCCCGGCCGCGCGCCGCCGGCATGGAGCGAGCGCGCCATCAGGTCGGCCCAAAGGTCGATGTCGCGCGCCGAATAGCCGACCACCGTCGGTCGCCCGGTCGTGCCGCTCGAGGCGTGGAGGCGCACGCATTGTTCCCGCGGGATCGCCAGCATGCCGTAGGGATAGGCCTCGCGCAGGTCGGCCTTCGAGGTGAAGGGGAAGCGCCCGAGGTCGTCGAGCTGGCGCAGATCGTCGGGATGCACGCCCGCCGCCGTGCACTTGGCGCGATACGGCGCCTGGTTGTCGTAGGCATGGCGGAGCGCGCCGCACAGCCGTTCGAGCTGCAGCGCACGCAGGGCATCGAGCGAGACGGCGGTTTCCGGGAACATGCTCTACCTGAACCCAAATCGGCGATAGGCGTAGCCTAGCCCGACCAGCGCCGCGCCGAGGCCGAGGAACGAAAAGACGCGCAGCAGTCCCTGCAGGCCCGCCATGTCGATCAGGAAGACCTTGGCGACCACGACACAGACCAGCGCCATGCCGGCATGGCGCAGCGCCGCCGCGTTGCGCAGGAAGCCCAGCGCCAGCAAAGCCACGCCGAACAGCAGCCAGACCGCCGAGTAGACGTAAAGCTCCAGGCCGGACGCCGCGAGACCGCGCCGTTCGAAGCCGGGATCGAACAGATGACGGACTTCGAAGGACACGTAGACAAAGGCGAGGATCGAAGCGGCGACCTCGACGAACAGCGCCACCTCGCGGCTCGGCTCGACGTCGATCCAGCGCCGCGCCAGAGCCACCATCACAGCCGGCAGCGCATAGGCCAAGAACAGGCCGTTGGCGATCGGCAGACGACCGACATCGGCCTTGTCGAAGACCGGGTTGGCGAGCATGACCTGGACGATCAGCACCAGCGCCACGGCGAGCCCGCCGCTCACGCGCCATGCCCACAAGGCCACGACATCGTCGCGCGTGCGCGCCAGCCACAGCGCGGCGAGCGCGAAGGCGCCCCACACCAGGACATAGAACGCGCGCTCCATGAACTGCGCGTCAGGCGCGGCCATGGCGTCGGCACGAAAGACGCTGCGCACCTCCAGGGTGAGCAGCACGAAGCCCAGCAAGGCGATCGCCGCCTCGGTCGCGCGCACCAGGTGCTCGTCGCCGGTCGGCCGCAGGAAGCGCAGCCCGACGACGAAAGCCGCGATCGACAGGCCGTAGCCCCACAGGATCCAGTTGAAGACCGGCGTCAGGCCCAGCGGGTATTTCAGCACCTCGGGATTGAGCACGAAGCGCACGACCACGGCGGCGAGCAGCAGCCAGCACAGGCGACGCATGGCATGCAGGCCAAGGTGTGCGGCGATGCCCGCGACGGCGGCGAACTCGACGGCATAGGCGACCGTGACCCATTCGCGTCGAAGCTCGAGCGCGATCGCGATGGCGATGAAGAAGGCGACGCCCGCGGCACAGTAGCCCAGGGCCTCGGTGGCGCCTGGCATGCTGTCGCGCCAGCGCGCCAGCCGCTCGGCCGCGACCAGGAACGGCAGGGCGAGCGCGATGCTGATCAGGCCCCACGGCGTGCCGCCGGCGACGCCGCGCAGCACGTACCAGGCGAGCAGGAAATGGGCGAGCGCCGCGGCGACGGCCAACGCCGCCCAGAAGCCCGGCCGTGCCGCGTTCCACAGCAAGGCGAAGGCCGCCGCTGCATAGAGGCCGCCGAACGACGCGGCCATCCCGCCGAACTGCCCGGTGTCCCGCCACACGGCGAGCGCCGCGATCGACAACAGCGGCGCCAACGCCGCGACGTACTGGAAGCGCGGCGTCCAGCGCGCCAGGGCATAGAGCCCGATGCCATGCGCGGCCAGTGCGAGCCAGCCGGCGGTCCGCTTGCCGTCGTCCTGCACGATCAGCGCCACGATCAGCACACCCGTGACGCCGAGCGCCGCCCAGACCAGCGCCGCAACGTCGACCGCCTTGTCGCCTTCGCCGAGCCGCCGCCAGGTCGCCCAGGCAAACAGGCCGGCGACGGCGACCAGGAACAGCCCGACCCAGTGCAGGCCGGCCGCCAGCGACATCATCCAGAGCACGGTCCAGATCGCCGCTCCCGCCAGCACGCCCCAGCCGAGCGGCCACCAGCCGCGCAGGCGGATGACCCACAGCGTGCCGGCGGCGATCGCCAGCAGGTAGCCGAACAGGACCGGCGTGTTGGGCGTCTCGCTGCCGATGACGGCGGGACTGGCGAAACCGCCGACGAAAGCCAGCCCGGCGACGAACATGCCGTGGCGCAGCGACACGCCGATGGCGAAGGCCGTGAGCGCCGCCGCCCCGCCGCCAGCCGCCGCCTTGGAGATCATGTCGTAGAGCGCCACCGCCGCGAACAGCGCGCCGTAGAGCGAGGCGACGCCCGCCGCAGCAAGCGCCTGGGCGACGCGATCGTCACGGCCGCGGATGCGCTCGGCGGCGCCGATCAGGGCGAAGCCGAACACCGCCGCCAGAATGACGCGGACCTCGGGCGACAGATAGCCTTCCTCGATCGAGTAGCGGACGAGGAACACGGCGGCCAGCGCCAACGTGACCGCGCCGACCCAGATGAAGGCGCGCGCGCCCAGTCTCTGTTCCCAGCCGACTTGCGGCTGTGCAGCGACGGGCGCCCATGGTTCGGCCGGCGCCGCTGGCAGCGCCGCCTCCACCACGGCCGCCGGTTCGGGTTCGAACGGTGGCACGGGTGGCGGAGGGACGGCTTCCGCCACAGGCTCGCTGACGAGCGGCGGCGGCAGGGCGGCTTCTGCCAACTGCCGCTTCAGTCGCGCGAGGTCGGCGGTCAGTCGCTCATTCTGATCGCGCAGACGCGACGTGCGGACCAGTGCGACGATGGCGACGATCGGCGTGCCGACGGCCCAGGCGATCCCGACCAGGATCAGGAAGATGTCTTCCACGGGCCGTCGGTTTTCTTGGCTAGCTACTCGGCGGCGACGCGGGCGGCCTGACGGACGAAGGCGGCGCGGTTGTCGCGGGCGACGATGCCGCGCTTCACCACCAGGCGATGGTTCTCCTTGCGCGCGGCGCGCTTGATGTCGGCCAGCGCATCGCCGTCGCACAGCACGAAGTCGGCGCTGTTGCCCTCCTTGATGCGGCCCTGGTCGGCGAGCCGCATCAGGTCGGCGGCACTCGCCGTCGAGAAGAACAGCGAATCGCGGGTCGAGATGCCGATGTCGCACATGTATTCCAGCTCGCGCGCGTTCTCGCCGTGGCGGTTGTGCGGCGTGCCGGCGTCGGTGCCCATGGCGATGCGGCCTCCCGCCTTGTAGTACATCTTGATCGAGGCGATGTGGCGGTCGAACACGCGGCGCGCCTTCTCGATCACATAGTCGGGGATCGAGCGGTCGCCGTCGTCGTAGCCCTTCAGGATGTTCTTCACTGCCGCCAGCGTCGGCACCAGCCACACGCCGTGCTCCTTCATCTCGGTGATGCACTCCTCGGTCATGAAGATGCCGTGCTCGATCGAATCTATGCCGCCGCGCACGGCGTTCAGGATGCCGAGTGCGCCCTGGGCGTGGCTGGCGCAGCACTTGTGGAAGCGATGCGCCTCGCTGATGCCGGCCTTCATCTCCTCGGCCGAGTAGTGCGCATCCTCGGGATTGACGCCCGGGGTCATCACACCGCCGGTCGCCATGATCTTGATCAGGTCCGAGCCGGCATGGACCTGCTCGCGCACCGCCTTGACCACCTCGTCGATGCCGTCGGCGACGCGGCCGGTGCGGTTGCCGTGGCCGCCGGTCATGCAGATCATGCGGCCGGCGCAGCGCATGGTCGGTCCGAGGAAGCGGCCGCTGTTGTAAGCGTCGCGGATCGCGAACTCGATGTAGTCCTTGCCGCCGCAGTCGCGCACCGCCGTGATGCCGCCCTCGAGCGTGTTGCGCATGAGCTCCATGCCGCGCACCGCGATCTGCGCGGCGGTCATGCGATCCTGGACCGCCCCGGGATTGCCTTCGGCGCCGCTCAGCGAATGGACATGGCAGTCGATGATGCCGGGGATCAGCGTACCGCCCGCCGTGTCGACCTTGTCGCCCGCGAAGCCCGTGAACTCAGCCGCGGGAGCGATGCGCTTGACCTTGCCGCCCTCTTCCAGCACCGCCTGCCCGTCCAGAACCTTCTCGCCGTCGAATACGCGACCGCCGACATACAACGTGGCCATTGACCCATCCTTGGAGTTGAAATTCGAGCCGGAGTCTGCCCGCGCGCCCGCTGCACGGCAAGTGCGCGCGTTAGCGACCGGCCGTTCGCTGCGTGCAACCCAGCGGATCGGCCGGAGTGTCGCCGCCCATCGCCTTCAGGCGCGCGATCTCATCATCGATTCCCACGATGTGCGGATTGTACTTCTTGGCCAGTTCGAAGGCGGCAACGGCGCGCGGATACTCGCCCATTTCCGCGCGGATCATGCCAAGACCCGAATAGGCGCCGAAATGGCGCGGCTCGCGCTTCACCGTCTCGCAGATGTCGGACAGCGAGGCCGGGAAGTCGCCGAGCAGCCAATGGGCCGTCGCCCGCTTGTTCCAGGCCTCGGGTAGCTCGGGCGCGATCTCGATCAGCCTGCTGAAGGTTTCGACCGACCGCTTGAGTTGGCGCTGCTGCATCTCGGTGATGCCGCGGATCATCAGCTCGCGCTGCGGGCCGTCCGGCACCAAGATCCAGTGCTCCCAGATCCCCGCCTCCAGCGACTGGATCGCCATGGGATCGGTCGCGGTCTGTAGCTTGGCAAATAAGGTGTCGAGCATGGTGCTGCTCCCGCTGTTCTGCGCCAGCACGTTCGCCCCCAGCATCACGCCGAGCAGTGCGGCAAGGCAAGTGCGAAGAAAGGCCATGGTCGTCCTAATGCAGGGCCGTCGGCTTGGGGCCACCCGTCGCCCAGTCGAGCAGCTCGACGGTGTGTGCAATCGGAATGCCGGTGCCCGAGGCGATGTTGCCGATGCAGCCGAAGTTGCCGGCGGCGATGATGTCGGGCCGAACGCTCTCGATGTTGGCGACCTTGCGATCGCGCAGGCGGCGCGACAGCTCGGGCTGCAGCACCTGATAGGTGCCGGCCCAGCCGCAGCAGAGATGACCTTCGGGCACGTCCTTGACGACGAACCCGGCGTCCAAAAGGAGCTTCTTCGGCTGCTCGATCACCTTCTGGCCGTGCTGCATGGAACAGGCCGAATGATAGGCCACGGTGAGCGGTCGCGCGGTCACGTTCGCGAGACCGACGTCCAGCATGACCTCGCTCACGTCCTTGGCGAGCCGCGCCACCTGCTCGGCACGCTCTTTCCACGCGGGATCGTTGGCCAGCATCGCGCCGTAGTCCTTCACCGTGGTGCCGCAGCCCGACGCATTGATGACGATGGCATCGAGGCCGGCGCCGTCGATCTCGCGCATCCAGGCCTCGATATTGCGCTTGGCCAGAGTCACGGCCTCCGCGTTGCGGCCGACATGCAGCACCGACGAGCCGCAGCAGCCCGAGCCCGCGACGTTCACCACCTCGATGTCGTGCCGGGTCAGCAGCCGCACCGTCGCCTCGTTGACCTCCGGCGCCAGCACTTGCTGGCCACAGCCCGGCATCAGCGCCACGCGCTTGCGGCGCAGCCCGGACGCCGCAAAGGTCTGCGGCCGGTCGACCGGCGACGGGCCGGCCAGCCGATCCGGCACCGCTTCGAGCATCGCCTTCAGGCGACGCAGGAACGTCGCGCCGCCGGCATCGATGCTGCGCGCCGGCAGCAGCGCCGCTAGCGGCTTGGCGAACCGGCCCCACACCATGGCCCAGCGGAACACCGCCGGTCGTGGCATCAGCCAGGCCAGCAGCCCGCGCAGCAGCCGATCCGACAAGGGACGCCTGTAGCGCTCCTCGATGTGATGCCGGCCGTGATCGACCAGGTGCATGTAGTGGACGCCCGATGGACAGGTCGTCATGCACGACAGGCACGACAGGCAGCGGTCGACGTGCCTGACCTCCGATGCCGTCGGCGCGCGATCGCCCTCCAGCATCGCCTTGATGAAGTAGATGCGCCCGCGCGGGCTGTCGCGCTCATCGCCCAGCAGCACGTAGGTCGGGCAGGTCGCGGTGCAGAAGCCGCAATGCACGCACTTGCGCAGGATATGCTCGCTGCGCGCGGTCTCGGGATCGCCGAGCTGGGCCAGGGTGAAGTTGGTCTGCATGCGACCCGAGAGACTATGCCGCGTGACGCATATTTATTCGTCCAGTCGTCTGCCTGATTCGCTTGCCGGCCTCTACGGAAGCCTTTTCGAGGTCATAGAGCGTCTGCAAGTTCATCCACGTCTGGGCACTCATGCCCAAGGCGCGTTCAAGCCGTAATGCCGTTTCGGCCGTAATTCCCCGCCGGCCGCGCACGATGTTGCCGACCTGAACCTGGGACAAACCGGTCGCCTGTGCGAGCCGATACTGGGAAATGCCAGCCGGCTCCATGAATTCATCATGCAGGATGCGGCCCGGATGTACTGGCTTGATCTTGCGTTTCATCGTCATACCCACTCAGTGATAATCCACGACTTCGATCGCCACGGTTCTCGTACCGTCCCAGGCAAAGCAGATGCGCCACTGGTCATTGACTCGGATACTCCATTGGCCGCGCCGATCACCTTTCAGCGCCTCCAGCCTGTTGCCCGGCGGCACTGCCAGATCCTCCAATCTGCTGGCCGCATAGACGATCTTCAGTTTGTTTTGGGTCCTTTGGACCAAATCAGGAGGATAGCGGCGAACCCTCTCGCCGTAGAAGAGGCGCAAGGTCCTTTCGTCACTGAACCGCCTCTCATCGATCATCAGCCATGATACTAATCAATGTGATTAGCAAAAGCAACGCTTACCCCATGCGCCCCGGATTGAAGAGTCCTTTGGGATCGAAGCTTTCCTTCACGCGCGATGCCAGCGCGGCAAGCGCAGTCGGCTGGGGGTGGAACACGGACACACCCGCCCGGACGTTCGCAGCGGCACGGATCAAGGTCGCATGACCGCCCATCGAGCCAAGCGCACCGCGCACGATAGAATGATCGGCGTCAGCGCTCGCGGGCAGGGCGAGCCAGATCAGGCCACCTGACCAATCGTAGAAGGCCTTGGCTGACGGCCGCTGTGCCTTGATGCCTGCGACGATGCCGGGGCCCTTAGTGGGCGGACATGAGATCTTCCAGATGATCGCGTCTTGCGTGCCAGCCAACGGCGCCACGTCCCTCACGTCACGCCAGAAGGTCCGGCTTTCGAGCGTCCCGAGCTCCTCCATCGTGGCGCCTGCATCCGCCAGAAGATGGCGCAGACCTTTCAGACGCGCCTCGACCGAAGGTGCCACGCCTTCGAGGCGCAGGGCCGTCCTGCCGTCGACATGCGCGGCGCCGGAGACGTCGTGCGGGCTGCCCATCGCAGCACACATCGCCTTGACGGCGGCTTCGTCGGGGAGTCCGAGCAGTAGCAGCGTGCGGGTCTGATCGGGTGCGGGCAGCACCTTGACCGACACCTCGTCGAGCACGGCAAGCGTGCCCCACGAGCCGGCCAAAAGCTTGGAGAGGTCGTAGCCGGTGACGTTCTTCATCACCTTGCCGCCGGACTTGAAGGCCTCGCCGCGGCCGTTGACGCCGCTGAAGCCCAGCAGATGGTCGCGCGCCGCGCCGGCCGAGACGCGGCGCGGGCCGGCGAGGTTGCCCATGACCGCGCCGACCAGGGTGCCCTGCCCCGCTTCCTGGTCGAGCAAGGGGCCGAGGTCGGGCGGCTCGAAGGCCAGCATCTGGTTGCGCTGGGCCAGCAGCGCCTCGACCTCGCGCATCGGCGTGCCGGCGCGCAGGGTGACGACCAGTTCTTCCGGTGCGTAGTCGACGATGCCCGATATACTGGAGAGGTCGAGTACCTGGTCGCACATCATGGGCTTGCCCAGCGCCAGCTTGCTGCCCTGGCCGCGCACGTCGAGCGTCTGGGACTCGTTCAGCGCCCATTCGACCGCCTGCCGCAGCTCCTTCGCGTCGCGCGGCTTGATCGTGCCCGCCATCGCCTAAAACCGCGGGATGTCGGGGAACGGGATCTTGTTCTGATGCACCACCAGGCGGCCGAGCTCGGCGCAGCGGCGCAGCTTGGGGAACACCTTGCCGGGATTGAGCAGATGGTCGGGATCGAAAGCACACTTCACGCGCATCTGCTGGTCGAGGTCGATCTCGGTGAATTGCTCGCCCATCAGGTCGCGCTTCTCGATGCCGACCCCGTGCTCGCCGGTCAGCACGCCGCCGACGCGCACGCAGAGCCTCAGGATGTCGGCGCCGAACTCCTCGGCGCGCCGGAGCTCGTCGGGATCGTTGGCGTCGAACAGGATCAGCGGATGCAGGTTGCCGTCGCCGGCGTGGAAGACGTTGACCACGCGCAGCCCATGCTTCTTGGACATCTGGCGCATCTCGGCCAGCACCTCGACCAGCCGGCCGCGCGGCACCGAGCCGTCGAGGCACATGTAATCGGGCGTGATCTGGCCGACGGCGGGGAACGCAGCCTTGCGCCCGGCCCAGAACAGCACCCGCTCCTGCTCGTCGCGGCTCACGCGCACCGTGGTGGCGCCGCGCTCGCGGGCGATCTCGGCCACGCGGTCGACCAGGTAGTCGACCTCGATCGAGGGGCCGTCGAGCTCGACGATCAGCAGGCCCTCGGCGTCCATGGGATAGCCCGCACCGACATAGGCCTCGGCGCACTTCACGGCATCCTTGTCCATCATCTCCATGCCGCCGGGAATGATGCCGGAGGCGATGACGGCGGCAACGCAGTCGGCGGCACCCGATTCAGTGGGGAAGCCCAAAAGCACGGCGCGCGCCGTCGAGGGCTTGCGCAGCAGCCGCACGGTCACTTCGGTGACGACACCTAAAAGGCCCTCGGAGCCGGTCATCAGGCCCATCAGGTCGTAGCCTTCGGAATCGAGATGCTTGCCGCCGAGCCGCACGACCTCGCCGGTCATCAGGACCATCTCGATGCCTAAAAGGTTGTTGGTGGTGAGGCCGTATTTCAGGCAGTGCACGCCGCCGGAATTCTCCGCCACGTTGCCGCCGATCGAGCAGGCGATCTGCGAGCTGGGATCTGGCGCGTAATAAAAGCCTTCGTGCTCGACCGCCTTGGAGATGCCGAGGTTGGTGACGCCGGGCTGCACGCGGGCGCTGCGGTTGGGGTAGTCGATTTCCAGCACACGGTTGAACTTGCCCAGGCCCAGCAGGATGGCGTCGCCCACCGGCATGGAGCCGCCCGAGAGCGAGGTGCCGGCGCCCCGCGGCACGACCTTGACCTTGTTGTCCTGGCAGTAGCGCAGGATGGCCGAGACCTGGGCCACCGTCTCGGGCAGCACCACGACCAGCGGCATCTGGCGGTAGGCCGAGAGCGCGTCGCACTCGTAGGGCCGCATGCCGTCGAGGTCGTCGATGACCCCCTCGCCCGGCACGATGGCGCGCAACGCGGCCACGATCTCGGACCGGCGGGCGAGAATGGCGGGATCGAGCGGCGGCATCTGCATGCCTCGATCCTTACGCCAAATGAAAAAGCGGCGGAAGCCGAGGCTCCCGCCGCTTTGGATCTCCAGACGCGACCGGCTCTTAGCCCTGGCGAGCCTTGAAGCGCGGGTTGGTCTTGTTGATGACGTAGACGCGGCCCTTGCGGCGCACGATGCGGCTGTCCTTGTGACGAGCCTTCACGGACTTGAGCGAATGGCGGATCTTCATGGTACTTCTCAACAAAAGCCCCGGTGGCGCCGGGGGAATTCCGAAAGAGGGCGGAAAATAGTGACCTGGGAGCGCCGCGTCAACCCATGGCCAGCCTAAAATTCATCAATGATCAGAATGGCTTGGCACGGACCGAGACAAGAACCCCGGTCCCGCGCTTAATTCGAAATCGGGCCGGCCGCCTCTTCTGTCCTCCTAGAAGAAGACGAAAGACCGAACCACGACATTCTTGCGGCAGCGCGCATCGGCGGGCGCGGTCGGGTCGATGCAGGCGGTGTGGAAGGACCAGCGCGAGACGGATCCGTCGGTTACGGAGTCGTAGCACTTGAGCATCGAGACCTCCGTCGAGGTCTGCCGGGGGAACCAGTACCACTCATGGCTGGGCCGGTAGGTGAAGCGGGTGGTCTCGCCGACGCGGTCGTCGTAGATCCGGTAGTTGTTGACATAGGGCTGGTCGGCGAAGGAGGGCCAGGCGCAGAGCACGAAGGGAAACTGTTCGACCGTCTCCATCGGCTTGGCGAGGTTGATCGACATGAACCGCCGCGACATCTTCGCGTCGACCTCCGCCTCCGTATAATGCTGCGTGCGCCCGAAGTTGCGCAGGTTCTTCGTGAGCAGCTCGCGGCAGCGCACGCGACCCGAGTTGTCGTTCAGGTCGTTGTGCACGAGGTTGACGTAGCGGGCATTCACGCCTGGGTTCTTGTTGTCCTGGTCTTCCGTGCGGTCGCCTGTGTAGTCCTTGTCGAAGACGTCATGGTTGTAGACCAGCGCGTCGGTGGCGTCGGGGAAAAACTCGAGCAGCAGCTTCTCGATCTCGGGGTAGAACACGCGCTCCACCTCCGCCGCATCGTAGAAGTTGGAGCACCTGGACTCGAGGTGCGCCAGCGAGACGCCGAGCCGGTCCATGCATTCGGGGCTGCTGGGCGAAAGGCCCGGGTGATACTCGCCGATGCGCCGCGCGTCGCGCAACACGTGCGGGAAATAGAGGTTGCGCCGCCGGTTGTCCTCCTCGTTCTTGCGCAGGATCGCCGCGACCTCGGTGTGCGCCGGGTCCCGCCAGATGGCGTTGGACGGAACGATGGAATACGACGGCCGCTCGTAGACGGTATAGGCCAGCGGCAGCGCCACGCCGCCCTCCGGGGCTTTGATGCTGTTCGACTCGCGGATGTACTCCACACACTCGTCGTAGTCGCGGAAGGCGAGACCCCACCGGGTCTTGATCGGACCGGGCGGCGCCTTGTCGATCATGTCGACGACGCGCTGGCTCTCGCCCTCGGCGATCTCAGCGAGCGCGTCCTCGAGCGCCTTGGCGGTTCCCGCATCGCCGTCCCGATCGAACGACATGTAGGACAGCCCGCCGTTCGCCGCGATGGGCGGCGGCTGCCCTTCCGTGCGCTGCAGCGACGGCACGTAAGCCGACGAAACGCTCTTGGTGTCGGCCGCAACATTGCTCTCGGCGACTTTGAGAAGGCTCATGACGTCCCTCCGATTGATCCGGCAACAGCATAAAGCGTTCCCGCTCACACTCCTCGTTCGTTGACGATGAACTTTATCTATCGGCTGATGAGAAAACCTCGGCCAACATGGCGGCCGAGGACGCCACCTTAGGCCGTTCGCGCCGCCAGGACCAACGCCCACAACAGGCTGCCGCAGGTCACGAGGTCCAGCGGGAGGCGCAGCCGGCTCCGCGCCGTCCAACGCCGCGCCGCCACCTCGCTCACCGTGCCGGGCGCAGCCTTCTCGAAGGCAAGTGCCTTGGGGATGAAGTCGAAGGCCGACCACAGGCGCATGACGGCATGGCTCGCCAGCGCCACCAGCAGGCTCGTTCGCACGGCGGGCTGCGACCATGTCCAGACCAAAGCCGCTATCAGCACGGCCTCGAAGGCGACGTGGATGGCGATCCAGAAGCGCTTGCGCGAGATGCCGCCGCGCGCCGGCTGCACCAGGTCGGGGCGCCCGGGCCAGAACGGATCGACGACGGAGAATTCATAAAGGCCGCCGCCGACGCTGGCACAGGCCAGCGCGGCGGCGACCGCCACGATGATCAGCATGGTTCCCTCTCGATGATCATTTATCTTTACAACAAAGATATCAGATCATAAAGAGGAATGACGCTATGCCGCAGCCTTCAGTCGGGCCACGACATCCTCGAGCTGATCGAGCCCGGAGTTGGCACCTGCCTCGATGCCCATGCCGACATACTCGTCCTTCATCGCCGGCGACATGAACAGCGTGTGCCAGGTGAGCGTCGTCCTGCCGTCCCTCTCCTCGAAGGTGATGGTCATGATCATCTTCTTGGCCGGATCGTCTTCGAACGCATTGTCGAAGACGATCTTCCGGTCGGGCACGATCTCGAGATATTCGCCGCCGAACGGCGTGTTCTGCTGGCCGCTCGACCCCGTCATGGCGAAGCGCCAGCGACCGCCCTTGCGGAAGTCGACCTCGCACAAGGTCAGCGGCCACCCTACCGGGCCGAACCACTTCATGAGGTGCTCGGGCTGGCTCCACGCCTGGAACAGAAGACGCGCAGGAGCATCATAGATGCGGGTGATGACGAGCTCGCGATCGGCGCTCGCCTTATTTGCGTTTGCTGGCATGACGTCCCTCCTTGCGCTTGAGTTCCTTCACATAGGTGTCGAGCCGGTCGAGGCTTTCCGTGAAAAAGCGGCGATAGTCGCCGAGCCATCGGTCGGCCTCGGCGAGCGGCGCCGCGTTGAGGCGCGCCGGGCGGAACTGCGCCTCGCGCCCGCGCGAGACGAGCCCTGCCCGCTCGAGCACCTTGAGATGCTTGGATATGGTGGGCTGGCTGAGATCCGTCGGCGCCACGAGCTCGTTGACGGTGGCCTCTCCGGCCGCGAGCCGGGCAAGGATCGCGCGGCGGGTCGGATCGGCCAGTGCGGCGAAGACGAGATCGAGCGGCGGGGTGGCGGCGGGGATCATATATTTCCCTTCGTATATATTCGTAGATAGCTATATATGGCGAATTCACAAGCCGTCAAGGCCGGGATCGCCCGACCCAATAGGGGTTAGACTGCCCGCAACGAACAATCGGGAGGAACCTCATGGTCGGCATATCCCGCCGGCGTCTGCTCGCCCAGGCGGCGACCCTCTTGGCCGGCATCGGCCTTGGTCCGCGCGTATCGGCGCAGACGACGGCCTTCCCGTCCCGCCCCATCCGAGTCCTGGTGGGCTTCGCCGCCGGCGGCGGCAACGATGTGATCGCCCGCCTGTTGGCGCAGCAGATGAGCGGCGGCCCGCTCGGCCAGGTCATTGTCGAAAACAAGACCGGCGCCAGCGGCCTCATAGCAGCCGACATCCTGGCCAAGGCGACGCCCGACGGCACGACGTTGATGGTGGCCACTCAGACGAGCTATTCGGTGGCGCCGCAACTCTACAAGTCTCCGGCCTTCGATGCGCCTCGCGATGTCGCCGGCATCTCCCTGCTCGGCGCCTCGCCGTTGGTGCTGGTGGTCAATCCATCTTTTGCGGCCAAGTCGGTCGGCGAGCTGATCGAGATGGCCAAGGCAAAACCCGGCGCCATCAACTTCGGCTCGGGCGGCGTCGGCACCACGCCGCACACGGCCGCCGAACTGTTCCTGTTCAACGCCGGCGTCCGCATGACCCACGTCGCCTATCGCGGCGAGGCGCCCGCGATCGCCGACGTAGTCGCTGGCCAGCTCCCGCTGCTGTTCGCCAACGTCTCGGTGGTGACCGGCCAGGTGAAGGCGGGCACGCTGCGCGCGTTGGCCGTGACGTCGCCCAAGCGCGCGCCGAGCCTGCCCGACGTGCCGACGCTCGCCGAGGCGGGCATCAAGGGGTCCGACGTCGAGACCTGGTTCGGTCTCACCGCCCCCGCCGCGACCCCGCGCGAGATCGTGCAGCGTCTGAATGCCGAAGTGCGGAAAGCCCTCGCCGCGCCCGACCTGCAGCAGCGCTTCGCCGAGCTCAGCCTCTCGGTGAGCCCGAGCTCGCCCGAGGAACTCGACGCTCTGATCAAGTCGGAGGCGGTACGCTGGGGCGAGGTCATCCGCCGCGCCAATATCCGCGCGCCGGAATGACACGGCACGACTATTGCGTCGCTTCGAGCAAAGGGGAGTAGGTCAGGTGGCCGAGAGTTCCGATCCGATCGAGCTGGAGCTGTTCAAGAACGCGATCTTCTCGATCGCCGACGAGATGGCGCTGACGGTGTTCCGCACCACCTACTCGGGCGTGCTCAAGGACAACATGGATTATTCGACGGGCTTCGCCGACGCCAACGGCAAGCTCGCGGCGCAGGGCCTCACCCTCCCTGGCCATCTCGGCTCCGTGCCGACGGCCATGGACGCCATCATGCGCCACTTCAAGGACGACATGGCGCCCGGCGACGTCTTCATCATGAACGACCCGTTCGATGGCGGCATGCACCTGCCCGACATCTTCGTCTTCAAGCCGCTGTATCACGAGGGCGAGCGGCTGGCCTTCGCCTGCACCGTCTGCCATCACATCGATGTCGGCGGTCGCGTCGCCGGCTCCAATGCGTCGGATTCGACGGAGATCTACGCCGAGGGCCTGCGCATCGCGCCGATGAAGCTCTACGAGGCGGGCAAGCTCAACAAGACCATCATGACGTTCATCGAGAAGAACGTCCGTCTGCCGGTCCAGCTGTTCGGCGACCTGCGCGCCCAGCTCGCCGCCTGCCACATCGGCGAGACGCAATTCGCCGAGATCGTGTCGCGCTACGGGCCGGAGAAGACCAGGTTCTACCTCAACGAGGTCATCGACTATGCCGAGCGGCTGACGCGGGCGGCGCTGGAGAAGCTGCCCGACGGCGAATGGAGCTTCGAGGACTGGATCGACGATGATGGCGTCGACTACGGCAAGCCGATCCGGCTGTTCGTCACCATCCGCAAGACGGGCGGCCACATGGTGGTCGACTGGACCGGCACCAATCCGCAGGTCAAGGGCGCCATCAACAACACGCTGAGCTTCACCAAGGCCGCCTCCTACACCGGCGTGCGCTCTGTGCTGCCGCCGGGCATCCCCAACAACGAAGGCGTGTTCCGCGCCATAGAAGTGATCTGCCCGCCGGGCACGGTCGGCAACGGCGTGCTGCCGGCGGCCTGCGCCGCGCGCGGCCTCACCGGGTTCCGCATGGTCGACTGCATGTTCGGTGCGCTGGCCATGATGCTGCCCGACAAGGTCAAGGCGGCGGGTGACGGCGGCAACACCGGCATCTCGATCGGCGGCTACGATGCGGACCGCAAGCCGTTCGTCTATGTCGATTTCACCTGCGGCGCCTGGGGTGCGCGTCCATGGGCCGACGGACTCGACGGCAACTCGCACATGTTCGCCAACATGGCCTCGCACTCGATCGAGGTCACCGAGGCCGAGCAGCCCATGCAGCTTCTGGCCTACGAGTTCGTCGCCGACCGCGCCGGCGCGGGCAAGTTCCGCGGCGGCGTGCCGTTCCGGCGCGACTATAAGTTCCTCGAGGACGAAGGCATGCTGCAGGTCCGCTCGGACCGGCGCGACCATCGGCCGTTCGGCCTCTATGGCGGCAACCCGGGCGCACCGTCGGAGAACTACATGAACCCCGACAGCGAGAACCGCCTGCTGCCGTCCAAGCTCACCATGACCATCAGGAAGGGCGAGGTGTTCCGCCATGTGCTGGCCGGCGCCGGCGGCTGGGGCGATCCCCTGGAGCGCGATCCCGCGGCGGTGCTGCGCGACGTGAGGAACGAACTGCTGTCACCGCAGAAGGCGCTCGCCGACTATGGCGTCGTCGTCGATACCGCAGCCTGGACCGTCGACGCCGCGGCGACGGCGCGCCGGCGCGAGGATATCCGCCGGGCACGGGGCTGGACGGAAACGCCCAAGGTGCAATGGCAAGAGCCTCCACTGCTGCGCCGCGCGGCAGAGTAACCCATGGCCGTCACCTATCGCGCCGGTGTCGACATCGGCGGCACCTTCACGGATATCGTGCTGCTGGGCTCCGACGGCACGGTCCACACCAAGAAGATCTCGTCCAGCGTCGGCAACTACGCCCAGGCGATCGTCGACGGGCTGAGCGAGGTTTTCAGCGAGACCGGGTTGGACGGCGCGGCCATCGACGAGATCCGCCACGGCACCACCGTCGCCTCCAACGCCATCCTCGAGCACAAGGGCGCGCGCGTCGGTCTCATCACCACCAAGGGCTTCCGCGACGTGCTGGAGATCCGCACGCTCCGCATGCCCAAGCTCTACGATATCGGCTGGACGAAGCCCGAACCGCTGGTCGAGCGCTACCTGCGCAAGGTCGTCGACGAGCGCATCGACCATCGCGGTCACGTCGAGCGCGCGCTCGATCAGGCCGACGCCGAGCGCGCCGTCGATGCCCTGCTGGCCGAGAAGGTCGAGGCGATCGCCGTCTGCCTGCTGAACTCCTTCGCCAATCCTGTCCACGAGGCGATGCTGAAGGAGATCATCGAGCGCAAGGCCCGTCGCCTGCCTAAAAGCCTGTCGTTCGAGGTGCTGCCGGAGATCAAGGAGTACGAGCGCACCTCGACGACGGTGATCAACGCCTATGTCATGCCGATCGTCGCCACCTACCTGCGGGCGCTGCGCAAGGGGCTCGACGCCGGCGGCATCCCGGCCCGCCTGCTGCTGATGCAGTCGAACGGCGGCCTGACCACCGATGGCGCCGCGGCCGAGCGGCCGATGAACATCATCGAATCCGGGCCGGCCGGCGGCGTGGTCGGCGCCCAGGCGTTGGCACGCGTAAAAGATCTCGACAGGATCATCACCTTCGACATGGGCGGCACCACCGCCAAGGCCTCGATGGTCGAGCACGGCGAGGTCGCGCGCGCCCAGGAATACGCCGTGGGCGCGGGCATCATGATCGGCTCGCGGCTGCTCACAGGCGCGGGCTATACGCTCAAGGTGCCGGCGATCGATCTCGCCGAGGTCGGCGCCGGTGGCGGCTCGCACGTCTGGATCGACGGCGGCGGTGCCCTGCAAGCCGGCCCTGAGAGTGCCGGCGCCTCGCCCGGCCCGGTCTGCTACGACCAGGGCGGCACGGAACCCACCATCACCGACGCCAACGTGCTGCTGGGCTACATCAACCCGACGCATCTCGTGGGCGGCGCACTCAAGCTCAATGCCGACAAGGCACGGTCGGTGTTCGCGGAGAAGATCGCCAAACCGCTCGGCATGCCGATCGAGCGCGCGGCCTACGGGGCGCACCTGATCGTGGCGTCCAACATGATCCGCGCCATCAAGGCGGTGTCGACCGAGCGCGGCCGCGATCCGCGCGACTTCGCGCTGTTCGCCTTCGGCGGCAACGGGCCATTGTTCGCCGCCGGCATGGCGGCGTCGCTCGGCATCAGCCGCGTGGTCGTGCCGCCGTCGGCCGGGCTGTTCTCGTCGTTCGGCCTGCTCTACGCCGATGTCGAGCATCACTATGCCCGCACTTTCCGCCGCCTGCTGCGCCAGGCCGATCTCAGCGAGATCACGACGGCTTGGGACGCGCTGGCCAGGCAGGCGATCCAGCAGCTCACTGTCGAGGGCTTCAGCGGCGAGCGCGCCCGCCTCCGGCGATCGGCCGCCCTGCACTACAAGGGGCAAAGCTACGAGCTCACCGTGCCGGTGCCCGATGGCCCGATCGATGCCCGCATGGCCACGCATCTCGAGCAGGCCTTCGCCGAAGAGCATCAGCGGACCTACGGCCATCGCGCCGGACCCGATGAGCCGGTCGAGCTGGTGTCGATCCAGCTCGTCGGCTCGGGCTTGCGCGAAGGCAGCGGTGTGCCGCGGAGCATCGCGCCGAGCCGCCGCGACGGCGCCCGGCAAGCGTCACGCCAGGCCTATTTCGGCGGCGACCATGGCTGGCTGGAGACGCCGGTGCTGAACCGGGCCGACCTTGCGACCGGCCGCGCCGGACCGCTGATCGTCGAGGAATACGATTCGACCTGCATCGTGCCGCCCGGCGCTCGCGCCGACCGCGACGACGCCGGCAACATCGTCATCAGGCTCTAGCGCGGCGCTCCCTGCAGGACCGGCAGTCAGGGGCTGTGCCTGGTCAACAAGTCCACCAGCAGATCCTTGAGGCCCTCGTCCACCCCGCCACAATAGGTGACAGAACCGGATGCGCGCGTGATCTGCGGTCGATCGGCTTCCAGACCGACGAGCAAGCCGGTCGAGCCCAGCGCAACGCGCCATGGCACGGGCAGCCGATCGTCCTCGGCAATCCAGGCGAAGGTCTTCACACAATTGAATTGCTGCGGATGGAGAACGTAGAGTGCTGCGAGGGCATCGAACGGGTAGAATCCCGGCAGGCCGATGTCTTCCTCCCAATAGTCGAGCCAAGGCCCAGCCCTTTCCGCGAGCCATGCCGCCGCGCGAGGGCCGCCCCTCATTCGAGCGAGATCCTGACGAGTCACCATGACCTCGCGCGCCGCCGCGTATGGCGTCAGGCTGATGCGTTCGGCAAGCCCCAGGACAATGGCAGCCGAGGTGCGGTCTTTGGAGAAGTTGAAGTCGCGGAAGATCGGTCCGTGGCCGAAGAGAATGCCACTCGAATTCCTGCCCTCTGCCGGATGGAAGACGTGGCCGGGACGCCGGCCCATGACCAAAACCAGCAGGCCGATGTTGTCTGCAAGATCCGGTCTCCTCCGCAGCGTCGCCGCGACGTTCGTCAGTGGCCCGAGACTGACGATGGTGAGGAGGCCGCGCTCAAGCGCGCGTTCGAGGGCCGCATGCGCGGGTTCGATAGAAGTCGTCCGTTCGGCCTCCAACGCCGTTGCCGAGCCGCTGCGGACAGGGATGTCCGGGCTTCCAGCAACGCGCCCGACCAGGTCACGCGTCGTTCGGTCGACGACGGACAGCGGCGCATTGCCGAAAACGGTCGAGATCCCGACGATCTCGACGTCCGGCGAGGACATGAGGACGAGCATCGCAAAGCAATCGTCCGGATCGCCGTTGACGCCGGTGCACGCAGCATCCGTATCGATCCACACACGCGACGGCCGGTCCACGTGCGGTCCACCGCGCACCAGCGGCAAGGGCCGAACCTCGGATTCGCCAGTCCGCCAATTTCGAATGGGAACGGTGCACGTAAGCGGGAGCAGAGCAGCCGCCAAGAGCAACAGAGAAATCCCCACTCGGACGAGCGCTTTACGATCTGGCATCGCGGCTTCGGATATCCAGGCCGAAATCCCAATGGTCCCGCGAAGAAGGTGCGGGATGATCATCTTGGTTTGCTTTCGGTAGACGGCGTAACGCTCGCCAACCGTGTCAACGAGCAGCCTTTCCTCCGCCCACGCGCGCCACGCAAAGGTCGGCACAATCGCGGAAAATACAACGGCGACGGCCGGCCAGCTGCCGAAAGCGAGGGCCTCGCCCGTCGCCAGCATCGACAAGCCGAGGTAGATGGGGTGGCGCACGACGCGATAGGGACCTGTTGTGACGAGGCCTGTGCCTTGATCTGCCATCGGCACGAAACTCCATGCCGAGCCGAGCTCGGCCCGGGACCAGAGGACGAGCGCAGCGCCCGCCAGGGCGAGAAGGCATCCGCACAGCGCCAGCAATAGCGCCGCGAGACCCTCGGCGTCGTCGGCAAAGGCAGCCAGGAACGCGAAGAACAGGCCGAAGGCTGCGAAGTTTGCGAGGACCGGGGTTCGGTCGCCGCGACGCCGCTCACCTCCTCTGCTGCGTTTGCGGCCACGCCCACCTATAGTCAGCAGGAGGGGCGCTGCGAAGTCGAGCAGCGAGACCGCGCGGAGGACGATGACGAACGTCGACATTGTTCAGGATGCGCGCGGGCGCATGAGATACAGCACGATGGGGAGCAGCAGGATGGGAAGGAAATAGCTCACGATGAGCACCAGGATCGGTTGATCGGCCCAGCCGGCACCGATGGCCGCAAACGCAAAGGCGGTTGGTACGCTGCCGACCGTCAGCGCCATGGTGAATTTTCCCATCGGCATGCCGGCAAGGCCGGCCAAGAACACGATGGCTTCCGGTACGCTGTAGGGAAGACTGCGCGACAGGACGATCGCCCAGGCACCGGACCTATCGAACAAGCTTTCCGTCTTGGTCCGGAATCGGCGACCCACCAGGCGATCGACAAACCGCCGCGCCGAGGTGCGCATCAGAGCGTAGCCGAGGATGCCGCTGCTGATCAGGGCGACGCTGCCCAGCAGTCCACCGAACACCGTGCCGTAGATGATGCCGAGGGCGGCTATGACGGCAGTCTGCGGGACTGGCAGCACCAGATCCGCCCAGATGAGAGCAATCCCCACCGCCCATGCCCAGCTGCCGTATTCTCGGAGCATGGAAACAGCATCGTTGGCGTCCTGATCTGTCGGGATTCTCGCACAGGAGGCGAGCAGGATTGCGAGAACGCCGATAGTCGTGAGGCTTGATCTCATTTGCACCTCCGCCGTTGACGATCGGCCGGTCCTGCCAGCAGTCATTCAACGGCTAGAGCCACCGCCGCACCCGTCGCTTGTAGTCGAGGTAGGCATCGCCGAAGCGCCGCTCGAGATAAACCTCCTCGCGGGCGACGACGCCGTAGCGGATCAAGATTGCAAGAGGCAGCGCGAGCACGAGGACCCACGTGCTGTGTGCGGCCACGCCGATGCCGCCATAGATCAGAAACATGCCGAGGTAGATCGGATTACGCGTCCATCCGTGAATGCCGGTCGTCACGAGCGCGCGGGTTGGCTGATTCGTGGGCACCGGCGTCGCCGCTCGGAAGAAGTTGCGAATGCCCGCGGCCATGAGCGCGACGCCGATGAGGATCAGGCAGCCGCCGACCGTCCAGAAGACCAGATCACGCCCCGGAACGGCGAACACCGAAGGCAGCAGGCGGTCCGCGCCGAGCCCCAGCAGCAGAGCGCCAAGAAAGAGGAGTGGCGGCCGCGCAATGACGCCTGCCGTTCCAACGTCGTTCACTTGTTGCCCAGCCGGGTCCTTACGCATGCATGCTCCCGCAGATGCTGGAGGGCTACGCAGTAGAAACTCAATAATGACAACCAGGGTGTCATTCTGCAAGTTGACAATCATGGTGTCAACTGGAGAAGCTGGCGCCGCTGGAGGAAACGGAAGCGATGGCGTCGGAGCGACACAGGACCGGGGCGGCCCCACGGACAGGGGCTGGCCCAACCGTTGACGGCAAGGCCGAGGCGATCGCCGAGCTGATGCTCGAAGTGGCCCAGTGCTTCTTCAGGATACGGGCCGTCGGCCAGAAGACGGGGCTAATCACCAGCTGGGGCGGCGGTGCGTTCGGCTTCATGCGAAGCCTCGCGCTGCTTGGTCCACTGACCGTACCGCAGATCGCCCAGATGCGACCCACCAGCCGCCAGCGGATGCAACGGCTGGCGGATGAGCTTGCGGCCGAGGGGCTCGTCAAATTCACCGACAATCCGAAGCACCGGCGCTCGAAGCTTGTGCAGCTCACGCGCAAAGGTGACGCGCGCTACAGCGAGCTGAATGCCCGGTTCCTGGTGATCGCCTCGACCATGGGCGGCGCTCTCAGCGAAGCGGATATCCGCAGGACCACCGAGAACGTGCGGCTGCTGAGCGATGACGTGAAAGCGCGGTCGGAGCGACCGTCGTAACCCCTCTTCGTGCATATCGTCCAGCTGCATTGCGTTAACGGGTCCACGCAAATCTGTGCTCAACTTGCCACACTCAACGACGCTCATCGGAACGGAACACACCATGTCGCCCCTCACCCTCGCCCAGGCCAACAAGATCGTCGAAGTCGCTCTCGCCAAGGCGCGCGAGATGAAGGTCAAGCCGCTCGCCGTCGCCGTGCTCGACCAGTCGGGTCATGTGAAGTCGCTGCAGCGCGAGGACGGCGCCAGCATGTTCCGCTGCGACGTGGCCGTCGGCAAGGCATGGGCCTCGGTCGGCATGGGCGTCGCGAGCCGCACCCTGCTGGCGCGCGCCAAGGAGAACCCGCAGTTCTTCGGGGCGCTTTCCGCCACGGCGCAGGGCAAGTTCCTGCCGCAGACCGGCGCCGTCGTGATCAAGGACAAGGACGGCAACGTGCTGGGCGCCGCCGGTGCCAGCGGCGGCACGGGCGAGGAGGACGAGGCGGTGTGCATCGCCGGTGTCGAGGCGGCGGGCTTGGTCAGCGGGTAGTTTTCTTGCCGGACTGCGGCGCTCCAACGCGGAATCGACCGAAGGCCGATTCCGCTCTCTGCGCTCATGCTCTTCCGGACCGCGAGCCTCCGGCTCGCTCATGATTTATGAGCGCGCAGGATGCGCGCGGTCCGGAAGATAAAGAATATGGGCGGGCCTGGAGGCCCGCGGTCCAATACTACTCCTCCGGTTCCGTCGTGAACTCCAGCGGATGGCCGTTCTGGCGGCCGGCATTGGTGCCTTCGGTCGCCTTGCTCTCGGCGATGTCGCGCGTGAACGCGGCGACCACGCAGGCGCCGCGCTGGTGGGCCGTCATCATGACGCGATAAGCCTGGTCCTCGCTCATGTGGAACACCATCATCAGCACGCCGACCACGAACTCGCGCGGCGTGTAGTCGTCGTTGATCAGGATCACCTTGTAGAGCCGCGGCTGCTCGATCTTCGGCTTGGCGATGGTATCGGGTTTGACGTCGATATCGCTCATCGGCCGTCTCCTGGGTTCCTCTCACCATCCCTAGATTTGGCCGGTCCGCGGTGCATTGCAACGGTCTCGTGATCAGGCCGCAGCCTGTTCCACCGCCCGGCTCAGGTCGCCGGCGAACTCGCGCGACCGCCGATCAGTACGGTTCCTTCAGGAACCGCTCGACCAGGCGGTCGGCGCGGCTGCGGTCGGTGAAGGCGAGATGGCGCGCGAGATTGCGCGGCGAGGAGGCGAGGTAGAAGCGCTCGTACTGCTCGTTGCGGCTGGCGAGCGCGCTGCCGGCGAAGTCCCAGGCCAGCCGGAAGATGCGGATGCGCTCTTCGGCAGGCATGCCCTTGGCGCCGGGCAGGTACCTGTCGATCAGCGGCCGCAGGTCCCTGTCGACCATCTGCGCGGCGGTCGGCGTGGCGAAGACGTTGTGCGAGCCGATCAGGCGCAGGATCTCGTTCACCCGCGGGAACCACAGCGGCAGCGTGGCGCGCAGCGCATGCAGCGGACCGGTGGCCGGCGTCCACAGGCCGCCCGGCCATTCGCGCGCCTCGGTCTCGGCGGCGACGACGGCGGCGCGCGTGAACTCCGCGTAGCTCCAGATCTCGCCGATCATGCGGCTGGTCTCGGGATCGGACGCATTGATGGCGGCCGCCACGCGCAGCGCCAGGCCCCAGGCGAAGTCGAGCTTCACCGAGGCACGGATCATCGTCTGCTGCTGGATGTTGGGCGGCCAGCTCGTCGTCATCACCGAGTTGTAGGCAGCGAGGTTGCAGTCGATGAACAGGCGGTCGCGCGGGATCTCGACGTCGTCGAAGATCACGAAGGCGTCCTGCTCGTCGAAGCGGCTGGACAGCGGATGGTCGAAGCGGTTGGACGACGCCGAGGCGCTGTCGCGGCACAGGAACTTCAGCCCGGGCGCGCTCATGGGGATGCAGAACGACAGAGCATAGTCGTCGGCGCCGGCCGGCAGCGGCAGGGCGGGATAGACCGCGATCTCGTCGGCGAACGGCGCCAGGGTCGCCAGGATGCGCGCGCCGCGCACGACGATGCCGTGCTCGGTGTCGGCGACCTTGCGCAGGGCATAGGGGTTGCCCGCCGTCGGCGCGTCGCCCGTCGTCTTGTCGACGGTCGGCTGCACGATCGTGTGGGTGAGCGAGATGTCGCCGCGGCGCAGGAACTTCTGGTAGGCGACCAGGCGCTCGGCGCCGGCCTCGTTGCCGTGGTTGGCCCACTCGCCGCGATTGCCGGCGAAGCCCGCATAGGTGACGTTCATGTAGTCGGGCGTGCGGCCCATCAGCCCGACCGAATACTCGGCGACGCGGCGCAGCGCCTTGCCGCGGCGCAAAAGGTCCGCGCGCGAGCGCGGGATCATGTGGCTGACCGGGATGGGCTCGCCGGTCTCGTCATCCGGCATCAGCAATATGTCCGGATGCTGATGATGGAGATCGAAGACCTCGGCCAGCGCGTGGGCGGCGCCGCTGAGCTTGGGATGGTCGACGACGTCCGAGATGCGCTCGCCGTCGACCCAGACTTCACGGGCCCCGCGCAGGCCCTTCAGGAATTGCTCGCCCGTCCGTGCCGGCATCGTCTCTCCCTTGTCAGGAGGAGACTGTCACCCCGCCGGCATGGTCTCCGCAAGCGGCGGCAGCTTCGCCACCTTGGCATACCAGGCTTCCAGCTTGGGATGGCCGGGCCGCCACGGCTCGTTGGCGTAGCGGAAGTCGAGATAGCCCAGCGCGCAGCCGATGGTGATCTCGCCGATCGTCTTGAGATCGCCCAGGCTGCCTGCGTCCTTCTCCAGCTCGGCAAGCGCCCTCTTCACCTTGCCCTGCTGCAATTCGATGTAGGCCTTGCGGCCGTCGTCCTGCGGCAGCGCGATCTCGCGGCGGCGCGGTTGGGTGGCGTCGAGGATGCCGTCGCCCAGCGCCTGCTGGGTGATCGCCTTCCAGCGCGCCGGGCCCGCCGCGGGGAAGAGCTTGGGCGCGCTGCCGACGCTGTCGAGATACTCGCAGATCACCGGGCTGTCGTAGAGCTTCATGCCGTCGTCGGTGACCAGGGTCGGCACCTTCGACAGCGGATTGAACTCGAGCAGCGTGGGATCAGTGGTGCTCACCTTCCAGCGCTCGATCTGCTTGTCGATGCCGCGGGCGATGGCGCAGGCATTGACCTTGCGGACATACGGGCTGGCGGGTGAATAAGCGAGCTTCATTGCGACCTCATTACTTGGTTATCCCACCTACAAGCTCATCCAGTTCGGGCTCAGTAGCCATGTAAAGCTTAAGGAACACGTCGTCACATCGGCTGGTCAAAAATCGTTGCAACTGACGATCAAGTGAGTGCCACTTCAAGCGCTCCACAAGGTCAGCGTACATTGAATGAGGTACGCGAACTTTTGCTCCCTGAATCTGAATTGAGCCGCACACAACTTCCGTCATCAGGCGGTCGATTCTTGCGCCTCCAATATATAGCTCGACAAGCTCTGGAGACTCAGCGACTACTCTCCGCGAACAACGGAAACTGGCTTGTCTTGAGAGCGCGGCGGGCTGCCTCCCAAATGTAGTTTCGAGACGTAAATACTACCTTTGCTCCTTGCTTGAGAGCCGACTTTAGGAGGGGAAGCTGTGGGTTCCAGGCATCGGTTTTGGCTGCGTCGTACTGATTTGGGCCGAAAGCATCATCAACCCAAAGGAATTGCTTCTCATTGGGATTCCATAAGGAAAGCTGATCGGGTGATGTAATCCGCACTGCGCCCGCGCTACCGGAGTCAAGTGCGCCAAGCGCCAAAGTCGCCGCTATTGTTGACTTTCCAGATGCCGGATCGCCTAGCAACAAAACAAAACCATGCTTCGTGAGGGCGGCAACGCTCTGTCGGTGGGCTGTTGTAGTTACAAAGCACTGGAGGTCGTCGCCCATTGCACTGAGGATATAGCGAGCCTGGGTATAGGCACGATCATCAAGAATTTGAGATAGATCACCGATCCCATAAACTCTTGGAACCATCATTCGTAGCCGCGAACTCTGTTGAATCTGGCCAACTATCCAGTCGCGCCCCAGCACACGACAACGTTTCGCTCCGCAAGCTTCAAACGCAGTGCTGATCTCCGCATCTGCGTCACCCGAGACGCCTGCGTTGGTCATAACTACGTAGTCGTGAGCCAGGCCACGCGCTGCAAGATCTTCTACTTTTGAAAGTTCTGACTTTAGGTTCCCGAGACCAAGAGAAGCATTGAGCTTGCCCGTAAACTTGCATTGGATTGTCGACTTTGAGGCTGGTTCGTCTGGAGCGCCATCCCATGTTCCTACGAATGCTCCATCTCGCCCGCCATCTTTCGACGACAAGAAGGCTTGAACAGGGCGACCTAGAACCTCGCTGGCAACAGCCGCACACAAATCTTGAAACGCTTTCCATCCCAGGGTGCTCAGGTCGATATTCATACGTGAAGTCCAACCAGAATCTTGGTGAGGCAAAGCTTTGCTATAGACACAACCATCAACATTGCGCGACCGGTTACATCCCAACGACTCTATCGAATACAACCGATTGCTGAAAGGATAAGCAATCCCGTGCATTTTCGGACCGAGAAGCTCGGCGGCCACATGGCTGCGGCCGTCAGCGGCCTCGACCTCAACCACCTGCCCGATGCGGCGACGCAGGCTGTACTTCAGGGCGGCCTGCACGACAATCTGGTGCTGTGCATCCGCGGCCAGGCGCTGGCACCGGTCGCATTTCGCGACGCGATGGCGCAGTTCGGCACGCCCATGCTGCGCAAGCAGCTCGAGCACACGCCGGAGTGCGCCGAGGTCAACATCATCTCGAGTGAGGACCGTGACACGCTGGGCGACGGCCGCAAGATCGTGAACGGCGCCAACTGGCACACTGACGACAGCTTCATGCGCGAGCCCTGCTCGCTCACCATGCTCTACGGAGTGGTCGTGCCATCACGCAGCGGCGACACGCAGTTCACCAACATGTATGCGGTCTATGAGGATCTGCCGGCCGAGACGCGGCGCGCGTCGATTCCCTGAAGGTGGTCCATAGCATCATTCCCGGCGCTGGCTGACCTATGTCTCGACGCGGCCGGCGGAGGAGATGGCGGCGATGCCCGAGGCCCCGCATCCGCTGGTGCGCACGCATCCGGAGACGAGGCGCAAGACGCTCTATCTCAACCCCAGCCGCATGGAGCGGATCGTCGGGCTGGAGCAGGCCGGGAGCGACCGCCTGCTCGACGAACTGATCACCCACGCCACGCAGATGAAATACCAGTACCGGCACGTCTGGCGGCAGGGCGACATCGTGATCTGGGACAATCGCTGCACCATGCACAAGGCCAACGCCGACTATCCCGAGGGCGAACGCCGGCTGATGCATCGCGTGATCGTCGCGGGGACAGAGCCGGTCTAATCTTCGGACCGCGGGCGTCTGAGCGCGCCCGCCTGCAGGCGCACGTAGCTGGTCTTGATCTCGGGGAAAATCTTGTTGAAGGTGGCCAGAAACTTGACTTGGCCCTGCTCGGGATCTGTCGAGTAGAGCGTGAAGGCGCCTTCGGCCTTGGCCTTCTCGACGTTGGCGCAGGTCATTGAAGCCGTCCATCTTGCGGGGATTGTCGCAGAGCTTGGCAGCAGCAGCTTGAGCCTGCGCGTTCGCGGGCGATCAGGCGCCCCACGCAATCGCGCTCAACGCCAGACCGGCGGCGGCAAACATCTTCATCTTTTTCCTCCCATGCAACCGGCGCCGAGCGTACCGACCGTGTCGCGCCAATTCAGCATCGCGTGAGGCGTCGATCCCCTGTCATGCGGAATGCGGGTGGCTGTCGCTCAGGAGAGCTGCGTGACGCGACTGTCAGCGCGCGATCGTGCGCCTCGGCAACAGCCACAGGCACAGCAGGGCGATCAGAGCGATCAGCGCGGCCATCACCAGCATGGTAGCGCGATAGCTCGCAAGGTAGGCCGACGTGCCGCTCGCGATCACCTCATGGACGAGCCTGGCATCGAACTTGTCGGTGTCGCCCGCCTGCACATAGGACTGCAGGATGCCGATCGCCTGGGCCTGCTCGCCGGGCGTGGCGCCGGCCTCGTGCAGGCGCTGCCGCAGCAGCGGCGAGAACATGCCGTAGATCATCGACGAGCTGATCGCCAGCCCGAGCGCAAAGCCGAGCTGCCCGAAGGCGGTGCGCGACGAGCCGATGGCCCCGACCAGCGCCGGCGGCGGCTTGGCGACGAACACATTGGCCGTCGGCGCCTGCGTCAGCATCAGGCCGGCGCCGGCCGCCAGCAACGGCACGACGAACAGGACGTAGGGCGTGCCAGGCTGCGCGAACGCCATGGCCGCGAGCGATCCCGCCATGGCAAGCAGGCCACCCGGCACCATAAGCCGCATCGACACGCCGCGCGCGACCAGGCTGCCGGCCCAGGTCGCGGCCGCGATGCAGGCGACGATGAAGGGCAATTGTCCCAGGCTGACCTCGAACGGCGTGAAGCGATAGACGTACTGCCACAGCAGCGAGAGCTGGATCGCCACCACGGCGTTGCCGATGTTGAAAGCGATGCCGGACAGGGCGCCGACCAGCAGTTCCGGGTCGGTGAAGGAGCGGATGGGAAAGGCCGGCTGCTCCAGGCGCCATTCCCACAGGGCGAAGCCTGCGAGGAGGATAAGGCCACCCACCAGCGGGGCCAGCACACGGACACTGACCCAGCCAGCGGACGCGGCGTTGCTGACCGCGTAGAGGCTGCCCACCAGGCCGAGCGCCACCAGGATCAGGCCCACGCCGTCGAACCGGCCCACGGCGGGATCGCGCGCCTCGGGCACCGCTTTCAGGCACCAGGCCAGCGCCACTGCGCCGACCGCGGGACCGACCAGGTAGGCGGCGCGCCAGCTTACGCCCGCGAGGTAGCCGCCGACGATGCAGAGCACGACGATCCCCAGGGTCTGCAGGGCAAGCCACCTTGCCACGGTCTTCGCCAGCGCGTCGGGCTGCGGCGCGATCGCGCGCAGCAGCGCGAAGGAAAGGCCGAACGACGCGGCGAAGCCGACACCCGAGAGCGAGCGCCCGACCGAGAACATGACGGCGTTCTGCGCCAGCGCCGTGACCACGCCGCCCGCCAACGTGACGAGGAGGCCGGCCAGCATGATCTTCTTGCGACCCAGCCGGTCGCCCAGGCTGCCTGTCGCGAGAATGGTGGCGGCGATGCAGAGCGTGCCGATGCTGGCGGCCAGCGAACGCTCCGCGGCGGTCATGTGCAGGGCATTGCCGGCGGCAACGACGGCGATGTTGTGGATCGCCGGATCGAGGTTCATGGGCAGCGACGCGCCGACCAGCGCCAGCAGCGACGATGCGCTCGGCGCGCCCGTGGCGGTCGTCTGGTGCGCGGTCGAGGTCATGCTCTGTCCTCCTGCCTCAGCAGGACCGCGACGGCACGCGGCAGGCCGGCCGGCAGGGTGGGTGCGAACAGCGCCTCCAGTTGGTCCATGTCGAGCTGGCCGGCAAGTCCGATGGCGACAACCTCGCTGGGCCCGGCGAGCGCCGACCCGTCGCTCCTGACCTCGGGTTCGAGCGACCAGCGACGGCCGACCAGTTGCAGCACGAAGCGCCGGCCGGGCGCCTCGGCCAGGCTGACGATCCCCTTGGCGCGCAACACGGCAGGCGGCAGCGCCGCAAGGGCGCGGCGCAGCGCAGCGCCGTCGAGCGGCAGTGCGCTCGCGAGCCGCCAGGCCGCAAATAGAGAATCGTGCTTACCCGACGACGACGACGACGACGACGACGACGGCATGTCCATCGTCCCGCCTCCTCCGGCCAGCAGGAGCTGCGCGAGCCGGCTCATCGCCGAGGCCTCTTGCACGCGCGCGCCCGGCATCTCGGCCTCGATCCAGTCACGCACGCTGCGCGTCGCCGAGGCATCGAGCAGGTCGGTGCGGCTCAACACGATGAGGTCGGCAGCGGCAAGCTGCTGGCGCACGACGTCGCCGACATACCTGTCACCTGCCCTCGCCTGCACCGTTTCGGCATCCGCCAGGACGACGATGCCGTCGAGGCAAAGACGCGGATGGCAGCCGGCATAGCCCGCGATGCGTGCCGGATCGGCCACGCCGCTCGCTTCGATAAGGATGTGCTCCGGGCCGTCCGGGCGCTCGGCCAGGTCGTAGAGGGTCAAGCCGAGATTGTCGCCGATCGAGCAGCATACGCAGCCATTGGCGAGGCTGATGGTCTCGCCGTCGCGGTTGGCGATCAGGCTGGCATCGATGTTCACCTCGCCGAAGTCGTTCACCAGCACGGTCAGCCTGACGCCCTGCACATCGGCCAGCAGGCGATTGAGCAGCGTCGTCTTGCCGGCGCCAAGATAGCCGCCGAGTATGGTGACGGGCACCGTGACAGGCAGGCAGTCCATCGGCGTCAGGCTCCCGCGCCGAACACCCGGCCGCCGACGATCGTGCCCTGCACCTCGATGTCGCGCAGGCCCATCGGATCGATCGCCAGCGGATCCTCGGCCAGCACGGCGAAGTCGGCACGCTTGCCGACCCGGATGCTGCCGATCTCGTGGTCGCGGTGCAGCAGGTACGCCGCATTGAACGTCATCATCCTGAGCGCGTCGTGGGCGCTGACCCGCTCGCGCGGGCCCAGCACGCGGCCCGCGGCGGTCACGCGGTTGGCGGCGCACCACAGGGTGAGCAGCGGATCGACCGGCGACACCGGAGTGTCGCTGTGCGCGGCTGCGACCAGCCCCAGCCGCAGCGCCGTCGACGCGGGGTTCATGGCCCCGGCGCGGAAGGCGCCGAACGTATGGGCGCGATGGAATTCGCCCCAGTAGTAGAGATGGTTGGAGAACAGGGTGACGTGGATGCCGAGCGCGGCCATGCGGCGCATCAGCGACTCGTCGAGGAGCTGGCCGTGCACGATGAAGTGGCGGTGATCGAAGCGCGGGTTCTTCGCCTGCGCCGTCGCCACGGCCTCGATGAAGAGCTCGGCCGCCTGGTCGGCGTTGCAATGGGCGACGACCTGCAGGCCGGCGTTGTGCAGCGCTGGAACCAGCGTCTTCAGCTCCTCGGGCCCGCGGTTCCACAGGCCGTTGGCGCCGCTGGCGAGATAGCCCGGCGGCCGCAGTCGGCCGGTGAACCCCTGGTTCGATCCGTCGAGCAGGATCTTGATGCCCTGGAAGATGAGCTTGTCGTTGCCCTTTCCTTCCAGCGAGGCGGCGAAGCGGATCATCTCCTCGGCGGTGGGCACGGTGATGCCGTTGTGATGGGCGACGATGCGGGCGGGGAAGTCGGGCGCGCCCGTGGCCACCAGCGCGGCCTTCAGGAAGGCGGGATCGAAGTACGTGCTGCCGCCGCCGTCGACGATGGTGGTGGCGCCGCGCGCCTGCGCGACCTTGGCGAAGTTGTAGAACTGCGCCGCGTCGGTCGAGCCGCCGATCATGTCCGCCGCGGTCGCCTTGATGGCGGCCATCATCGCCGCCAGCTCCAGCAATTCGCCGGTCGGTTCGCCCGACGAATCGCGCGTCACGCCCGGCGCCTTGACGGCGGCATAGTTGGCGAGCGTCAGCGTGGCCGAGTTCACGTAGGCGATGTGGCAGCTCGCGTGCAGCAGGAAGATCGGCCGCGTCGATGAGACCTGGTCGAGATCGTGACGCGTGATCGGCGCGATCGGATCGTTGAGCGAGGGATCGACGCCCCAGCCGACCAGCGGCTGCGAGGGATCCTTCAGGCCCGCCTCGAGCTCCTTGAGGCGCTGCACCAAGCCCGGCACGGTGTTGATGCCGCTGCGCAGCTTGCCCGACGGATCGTGCCGATCCACCGGTCCGACATACTCGGCCTTGGCCCACAGCAGCCCGTCGAGAAGATGGGCATGGCTTTCGATCAGGCCGGGCATCAGCACGCCGCTGCCGAAGCGGTCGTCGAGCGTGTAGGGTCCCCAGGCGGCGCAGTCGTCGAGGTCGCCCAGCTCGATGACGATGCCGTCGCGCACGGCGACGTGGGTCGCCTCCTCGATGGCGGCATCCATGGTGATGATCTTGCGCGCGCTGAAGACTGTGATCGGTCCCGCCATGTCGTCTTCCTTCAGAACTTGATGTTGAAGCCGATCAGCGGGCCGTGCAGCACCGCGTCGACGCCGTTGGTGTTGATGCCCGTTCCGCTGACGTAGCTGACGCCGAGCGCGCGATAGCCGACCAGGCCGCCCAGGGCGTAGCCGCTGAACTGCCACGCGTAGCTGTAGGCGGCGGCGGCCTGCCATGCGAACTGGCTGGCCAGGCCGAAGCCTCCGACGTCGCCGCGCACCATCAGCTGCTGGCTGGGCGTGAACTGGTGGCGCAGCCTGAGGCCCAGCACCGGATCGACCCAGTCGAGTCCGCCGTTGCGGGCGATCGAGAAGGTGCGGCCGCGCTCGATGCCGAGGCTCGCCACGTCCACCGATCCGATGACGTTGAGGTTGAGGTCGGCGGTGTTGTTCCAGTAGCGGAAGCCCAGCAGGGCATCGATCGCGGTGAAAGAGCCCGGCGCGTTCTGCCAGCGCGCGACTTCATAGAGGCCGCCCGCCTCGATGATGGTCATGGTCGTGGTCAGGGCCACGTTTGTCGTGGCGCCGACCTGCACACCCGGCAAAGGGTTGCGGTACGACACCAGCGACTTGTCGAAGCCGAGCTTGGTCCAGACGATGTCGGTGTAGAAGCCGACCTTGCCCTTGTCGGCCTCGAAGTAGCCCATGAAGGCGGCGAGCGAATCGCTCTTGTCGACGACCTGGAAGAAGTTGGCGTTGACGTCGACGGTCTGGCCGCGCGCCGTCATGTTGCCCGAGACGCCGATCAGCCAGCCGTAGGCAGCCGACTGGAAACGCCAGGCCTCGGGATCGCCGCTTGGGGCCGGACTACTCGCCTGCGTGGTCTCCGCACGTTGCCCCAGCGCCGGATGCGCACCCGCCAGAGTGTCCACGCAGCCAAACACTGCTGCCGCCAGACCCACGCGCAACGCCGGCGAACCCAACTGCATCGCACCCATCCCGCCATGCTCCCGCCGGGGCATGGTTAGATCGTGCGCGCCTGCGTTCGCTATCCGGTTTGCGCAGAAATCACGCCGTCAGTGCGTGCTCGAGCCGTGGGCGCGTGCGAGCGTGGCGCTCGGCCGCTCGCCGAAGATCGACGCGTAGGCGGCGGCGAAGCGGCTGAGGTGCCAGAAGCCGAGCGTGAAGGCGACGTCGGTCACGGTCGTGCCGTCGGTCGGCCCGCGCAGCATGGCCCTTGCCCGCCACAGGCGGCGCCAGCGCAGATACTCCCACGGCGACTTGCCGGTGCGCTGGCGCACGACCGCTTCGAGCGAGCGCCGGGAAGCGCCGACCTGCCGGCAGAGATCCACCATGTCGAGCGGCTGGTCCCCGGCGTCCTCGATGGCACGTTCGAGCCGCGTCACGATCCTGTTGTGACGCCCCACGGCGGCCCGGTCCGGCCGGAACGTGCCCGCCTCGCCCAGCGGCGCGATGGCCTCGAACAGGGCATCGCGCAGGGCGATGCGGTTGGCGGGCGAATCGAGCAGCCGCGGCTGCTCCTCGAGTTGCCGCCACATCGCCTGGGTAACGGCTTCGAAGCGCTGCCGCGGCGCTTCCGACGCCATACGCCAACGGCCGCTTCGCTGCGAAGAGGACGGGCCGAACGGCAGGTCGAGTTCCGGCGCCTCGGAGAACAGCGACGACTGCAAGCCGAAGGTCGTGACCTGCGCGACGTCAGCGCTGCGCATGGTGCCGCCCTCGCCGGGGCGCACCTCGACGAACTCGTTGCCGCCGACATCCCGGCCATTCGCCGCGCAACGTGTGCTCATGACGTGCCAGACGCTGAAATCAGGCACCCGTTCGTCGGTGGTGACGACACTGGCCTGGTCGACTTCCAGGCGGCTGAGCACCACCCAGTCGAGATGGAGGTGCCAGTAGCGCCCACCGAACGAACGGCCGGAATCGGCCACGCAATGGAAATTGGCGCCGGGAATGGCGCGTCCCAGTTCGTCGCCGCTGTCGGTCGCAGTTCGGCGATAGATGTGCACTAGCCGGCAACCCGAACATTGCTGAACGACATTGGCCAGGGGCCTCCGCTTCCTACGCTGTCACCCACAGCCTGCCACATTCCGTGCCGCCGTCCGAGACGTTTCCAGGCCGCGTGGCGCGCGGGGCATGGTTGGACCGCACCCGGCTACACGGCCCCGACGCTAGCCGTTTTGCGCAACTTTTTCAGTTGTGCGGCAAGACTGCACTTTGCCCATGCCCCTCGCCGCGCTCGGGGTGACAGTTGCGACTCACCCTTCAAGAATTCGATCGCCACGCCACCAGGGCGGAGGTTTCCACCACTTCCTCGCGGACGTCCGCAAGCGCGGCACGGATCTCCGCCACCATCGCCGGCATGTTCTCGCCAAGGTGCGCCGGCGAAGTGGAGCCCATTGAAAGTGCCCGCTGCACCAGCGTTTCGACGTCGATCGCGCGGTGCTCGATCACTCCAAAGCGTTCCAACCGAGCGAAGGGTGAATCGAGCAGGATCGGCTCGTTGCGTATCCAATTGGGATCGTGGTCGTGAGGCCCGGTGTTGGGCTCGTAGTGCTCGCGGATGTCGTGCCAGACCTTCCGCCAGGCGTTTGCCGGGATCGCAGGCGCAGAATCGTAGAACAACGCCACCGCCCCTGCGGGTTCGATCATTTTGTCGAGCCGCTTGAGCGTGTTCACACGATCCATCCAATGAAAAGAGCGGCCCATGACAATCAGATGGAAATGGCCGAGTGCCGGGTCGAGGTCATAAGAGCTGCCGGCGGTAAAGCGGATGTTTGCCGCCTGCCGGGCCAGCACGCGGGCCTCGGTCAACATCTCGGGAGAGGGATCAATCGCTATCACTTCGCGGGCGAGCGGAGCGAAGCTGCGGGCAAGCGGGCCCGGGCCACAACCAAGATCGAGCACGCGGTGCTGGGAGCCAAGGCCGGTGACCTCGGCGACGCGGCGGATCAGCGCCAATGCGTACGGCACCCGGCCTCGCTCGTAGTGCTCCGCAGCGGAGCGGTAGCGCTCCGGGTCGAACGGTGGCGGCGTAGGAGCGTGCGTCATCGGCTTTCCCTAACCGTAGGCGCTGCTGTCCATCACATAGCCCCTGTCGATGTCGGCGGCGAGCGCCGCGGGATCGCGCTGACGGGCATCGCCATGACCGCCGCCACCCGGCGTGCCGAGCGAGATCGTGTCGCCTTTGTGCACGACGTACTGCTTCTTGGGATCGGTCTTCTTGCCGTTGATGAAGAGTTCGCAAAGGCAGGCGCGGCAGCGAGCGGCAACGGAGCGACGAGCAGATTTCGACGCAGCATGAAACATCCCCTTCCCAGCGATCGCGGCGCCCGCCGATCGAGCAAGCCCTGTGCCGCAAACGCCTCCCTCACCCACTGTAGCGCCGAAAATTCGGAATGCCCGTTCGCACGGCAACGCTTGACGGACACGCCTGCGCATCCACAGGATCGCGGGAAACGACGCTCGGCAATGACCGGGTGCTTTGGGGTGAAATCCCCGGAAGGAGCGAAATGCCAATCACCAAGCTGCGTCGCCTGCTGCCTGCCGCCCTGCTCGTGCTCGCCGCGGCGGTCGGACCGGACCGTGTTGCCCAAGCCCAGGGCAAGGACCTGACGATGGGCAACGTCAATCCGCCCAAGCACGGCACCTCGCAGGCGGCACAACAGTTCGTCGACAAGCTCGCCGAACTGTCGGGCGGCAAGATCAAGGTCGTGCATCACCACTCGGGCGCGCTGGGCGGCGAGCGCGAGGTCGTCCAGCAGATCCAGCTCGGCGCCATCGATCTCGGCCCGATCACGACGGCGCCGCTGTCGACGGCCGTGCCGGAGATGTCGGTGTTCCAGCTGCCCTACATCTTTCGCGATTACGACCACGTCTTCAAGGCGCTCGACGGCAGCGACACGCTCACCAAGTACTATGACGGCGTGCTCGACAGGAAGGGCCTGAAGCTGATCGGCTTCATCGCCGCGGGCTACCGCGGCATCTACGGCCACAGCGCCATCAACGGGCTCGCCGACATCAAGGGCAAGAAGGTGCGCGTGCAGGAGGACAAGATCCTGGTCGCGACCTTCAAGGCGCTGGGCATGATCTCGACGCCGATCGCCTTCCCCGAGGTGGCGACGGCGCTGCAGACCAAGGTGATCGACTTCGCCGAGGGCGGCGTGAACACCTTCTACCACAACAAGTTCTACGACATCGTGAAGTACGTGGCCGACGTGCGCCACACCCACCAGGCGGTGGCGCTGATCATGTCGAAGTCGTCGTGGTCCAAGCTCGATCCGGCGGGGCAGAAGGCGGTGATGGACGCCTGGGCGCATGCCCGCACCTTCAACCGCAAGTTCATCCTCGACGAGGACAAGGACATCCAGGGCCAGGTGAAGGCCAAGGGCGTCACCATCACCAAGCCCGACCCCGCACCGTTCTTGCAGGCCACGCAAGGCGTCTACCAGGAGTTCTACGCCACGCCGGCCGGCAAGGACGCCAAGAAGATGGTCGACTACATCCAGAGCATCAAGTAACCCGGGCGCCGGCAGCGTGGCCTCTCCGCCGGAGCAAGAATCCGAGGGCGCACCATCCGCGCCCTCGCTAGGCACTCATCTCTATAACGCGCTGGCGCATCTCGGCGGCGGCGTCCTCGCGATCATGACGCTCGCGGTGTTCGTGCAGGTCGTGCTGCGCTATCTCGGCCTCGTCGGCATCGACGGCCTCGAGGAGGTGCCGCGCTATCTGTTCGTCTGGCTGGTCATGCTGGGGGCGGCTGCAGCGATGTGGCGCCATGAGCACACCGCGCTCGACTACTTCGTCAATCTCTTTCGTCCCGAGGTTCGCGCCGCCATCTTCGTGCTGACCAATGCGCTTGGCATCGCCTTCTTCGCCTACATGATCTGGCTGAGCTTCACGCTGGTGCCGAACGCGGCCTTGCAGACCAGCGCCGGTCTTGGCCTCACGTTGGACTATGTCTTCATGGCCATGCCGGTCGGCTCGGCGCTGATCATCGTGCCGATGCTGCGCAACATCTACCATGCGCTGAGGGGGTCATGGCGGAAGTCCTCCTGATCGTCTTCGTCATCTGCCTCGTCCTCGGCATGCCGGTCAGCATCGCCATGGGCGTCGGCGCGCTCGGCGCGGCGATGTTCTATCCCGCGCTCAACCCGATCATCATTCCGACGCGCTTCGTCGGGCTCTTGTCGGACTCCTACCTGCTGCTGTCGGCGCCCTTGTTCATCCTGGCCGGCAACATCGCCGCGCGCGGCGGCGTGGCGCGCGTCCTGATCGACCTCGCCACGGCGCTGGTCGGCCGCTTCCGCGGCGGCCTGGCCTACGTCAACGTGCTGGACAGCATGTTCTTCGGCGGCATCTCGGGCTCGGCGGTGGCCGACGTGTCGGCGCTCGGCACCTTCCTGGTGCCGCAGATGGTGCGCAAGGGCTATGACAAGGACTTCGCCACCGCGCTCACCGTCTCGACCGCGGTCGTGGCGCCGATCATCCCGCCCTCCATCATCGCCGTGATCTACGCCTGGATGGCCGACGAATCGGTGGCCGCCATGTTCGCCGCGGGCGTCATCCCCGGCATCCTGATCGGCATCGGCATGGCGGTGCCCGTCTTCATCATCGCCCGCAAGCGCAACTATCCCAAGGAGCCGCCGCCGACGCTGCCGCAGTTCTGGATCGCGTTGCGCAACGCCCTGCCGGCGATCGCGATCCCTGCCATCATCATGGGCGGCATCCTGGTCGGGCTGTTCACGCCGACGGAAGCCGCCGCCGTCGCCGTGGTCTACGCGCTGCTGGTGCCGCCGATCTTCTATCGCGAGCCGGCGCTCCGGGAGCTGCCGAAGATCTTCGCCGACAGCGCGCGCCTGTCGGGCGTGATCGGCCTGATCATCGGCATGGTCGGCGCCTTCGGCTGGGTGCTGACCTACTCCAAGTTCCCCTTCATGGTGGCAAGCGCCATCGCGGCGATGACGCCCGCCTGGTGGGTGTTCATCATCCTGGTGATCTTGCTCTACCTGATGCTCGGCACCTTCCTGACGCCGTCGGAGATCATCCTGGTCACCGTCCCGGTGCTGCTGCCGGTGGCCACCGCCGTCGGAGTCCATCCGATCCATTTCGGCATGGTCTGCGTCATCGCCTCGGCGGTCGGGCACATCACGCCGCCGGTCGGGCTCTGCCTGTTCGTCGGCATGGCGATCAGCGGACTGCCGATGGAAAAGCTGGTCAAGCCACTGCTGCCGTTCCTCACGGCGATCGTCGTGACGCTGCTGCTGATCGCCTTCATTCCCGACCTCGTGCTGTTCCTGCCGCGCCTTCTCGGTTTCGCGCAGTAGACCACCGACTTGAGCGCGCGGCGTCTTGCGCTAGTCTCCGCGCCGCATGCCGCTTGCTCATCCCGCCGCCGATGTCTGGACGCTGCTCGCCGACGTCGCCGATGCAAGACCCGACGCGCCCGCCTTCATCCACGGCGAGCGGCGGCTGAGCTTCGCCGAGTTGCTCGATTGCTCGGCGCGAGCAGCGCAGGGCCTCGGCGATCTCGGCGTCGGGCCGGGCGACCGCGTTGCGCTGTGGCTGCCCAACGCCCCGGCCTATCTGATTCTTTACTTCGCCTGCGCGCGGCTCGGCGCCATCGCGGTCGCAGTCAACACGCGCTATCGCGCCGTCGAGGTCGCCGACATCGTCGGCCGCTCCGGCGCCAAGGTGCTGGCCTGCGCGCCGGCCTTCCGCCGCATCGACTTCCTGTCGATCCTGGCCGGCATCGAGCCCGAGGCGCTCGACCGGCTGTCCGCCATCGTCATCGTCGGCGAGACGCCCGAGCCGGTACCGCCCGCCATCGAGCATCGCCGGCGCGTGCCCTTCGACCGCCTGCTGTCGCGGCCGGCCATCGCCCATAACCACGCCTCGGCCCGCGCGCCCTGCAACATCTTCACGACCTCGGGCACGACCAGCTCGCCCAAGTTCGTGCTGCATCGCCAGGGCGCGATCGCCGGCCATGCCCAGCAGGTGGCGCGCACCTTCGGCTTCACCGCGCCCGAGACGCTGTCGCTCGCCATCCTGCCGATGTGCGGCGTGTTCGGCTTCAACCAGACGCTGGCGACGCTCGCCGCCGGCAAGCCGAGCGTGCTGGTCGAGTCCTACGAGATCGAGGAGATCGCGCGGCTGATCACGCAGCACAAGCCAACGACCATGTTCGGCAGCGACGACATGTACCAGCGCCTGCTCGAGCTGATGCCGGGCCGTTGGCCGTTCAGGTCGATCAAGTGGGCGGGCTACGCCGCCTTCAACGCCTCGCTCGAAGACCTGCCTGAGCGCGCGCGGCCGCGCGGCCTGCGCCTGGTCGGCCTCTACGGCATGAGCGAGGTGCAGGCGCTCTACGCCCGCCAGCCGCTCAAGCTTCCCGTACCTCGCCGCAAGCTCGGCGGCGGCGTGCCGGTCTCACCGCTCGCCCATGTGCGCGTGCGCGATCCGGAGACCGGCGAGCTTCTGGGCCCCGGCCTGCCCGGCGCGCTGGAGATGGCCGGGCCCTCGCTGATGGTGGGCTACTACGGCAACGAGCAGGCGACCGCGGCGGCGATGACGTCGGACGGCTATGTGCGCACCGGCGACCTTGGCCAGCTCGACGGCCGCGGCGGCTTCACGTTCTTGAGCCGCATGGGCGACGTGCTGAGATTGTCCGGCTTCCTGGTCAATCCGCTGGAGATCGAGATGCACATCCAGAAGGTGCCGGGCATCTCGGGCTGCCAGACCGTGGCCGTGCCGCGGCCGGAGGGCGTGCGCGCCGTCGCCTTCGTCATGCTCGATCCCGGTGCTGTGCTCGACGAGGCCGCGACCATCGCCCACTGCAAGCACGGGCTCGCCAACTACAAGGTGCCGATGCGCGTCTTCCCGATCGACGACTTCCCCAAGACGCCCTCGCCCAACGGCTTCAAGATCCAGCGCACCAGGCTGCGCGAGATGGCGGAGGCGTTGCTGCGTTCATGATCTTCCGGACCGCGAGCCTCGCGAAGTTCCCGCAGTTTTCCGCTACCCCCTCGCGCGGTTGGCCACCGTCGACTTCGGACAGTTTCGCAAGTTTCGCAACCGGATTTCGACGACGACGAGCGGCGGCCCGCTCGTATTGTGTGATCGGATCAACGATGAATAGAGCAATAACTTGGGCGAACCATATCATGGACTGTCGTTCTTGTAAATAACTATAGTTCTCCTGGCGGACATTCCGATGAAGGGCGGCAGTTTCGTTTTCGAGAGTTTTTGCGCTCCGTAGAGGGGTACGCCTTGGGGGCTTCGCCAGTGACGACACTATTCTTGGTGTCGGTGGACCGGCGTCGCCAACGTGGATCACATAATTCTTTCGCACCGTATAGGGCATGCGCGGATGCCAGCAGTGCTGTCAAAAAGCTCGGACTGAATTGCAAATGGCTACCACCGCGCCGTCCTTGCATACACTCGCAGCTGGCGCGAATGCCGTTACTGCTTCGTACTAGGTGATTTGATTTCGTTCCCACCTGCTCGGGCCGTACGCACGTCATGATGATACCCGCGTCTGCGGACTTATCCGCGCGAATGCCAGCCCTTGTGGCTCATGCTTTGTCCAGATCTTCCAGACCACCCATGAGCGAGCCGGAGGCTCGCGGTCCGGAAGAGCATGAGCACTACCACAACTGCCTGCTCGCGAGCGCCGCGCCCCGCGCCAGCGTCTCGAGCTTGGCCCAGGCGATGTCGCGATGGACGCGGCCGCCCAGGCCGCAGTCGGTCGAGGCGATGACGCGCTCGCGGCCGACCAGCTTGGCGAAGCGGCCGATGCGCTCGGCGACCAGCTCGGGATGTTCGACCACGTTGGTGGCGTGGCTCACCACGCCGGGCAGGATCAGCTTGTCGTCGGGCAGCTTGGTGTCCTGCCACACCGCCCATTCGTGCTCGTGACGCACGTTGCCCGCCTCGAAGGAATAGGCGCCGGCGTTGATCTTGAGCATGGGCGCCACGATCTCGCGCATGGGAATGTCGGTCGTGTGCGGGCCATGCCAGCTGCCCCAGCAGAGATGGAAGCGGATGCGATCCTGCGGCAGGCCGCGCAGCGCATGGTTCAGCGCCTCGATCTTCGGGACCGTGAACTTGCGGTAGTCCTCGGCCGTCGGCTCGGGATTGATCTGGTCGAAGTTCTCGGCGATGGCGGGGTCGTCGATCTGCAGCACCAGGCCGGCCTCGATAATCGCCTTGCATTCCTCGCGCATGGCGTCGGCGCAGGCGAAGACGAACTCGTCGTCGCTCTTGTAGTGCTCGTTGCCGATGCGCGCGCAGCTCGCCGGTCCGATCGAGGTCATGAACCCTTCGCTGACGCCGCTGGCGGCGAGGGCGGCCTTGAAGTTGGCGATGTCGGCGGCGATGGCCTTGTGGCCGGTGTAGCTGATCGGCCCGACGCAGAACGGCCAGTCGTGGGCGCGTGGCCCGGTCGACACGCCGGACTCCGGATCGCTGTAGGCGGCGGCGAAGCGCTGGCGGTCGCGCCGGTCGGCGAAGCTCGACAGCACGGTATTGCCCGGCACCGAACGCTTGGCCGGCAGGTCGTAGAGCCCGAGCCCTTTCACCTCGAGGTTGGCCAGCCGCGAGAACGAGTAGCTCCACCAGGCGCGGTAGTTGACCTTGTGGCCCATCGACTTGCCGTACTCGCCGTCGCCCGGCACCGAGATGCCGGCCTCGACCTGGCGGCGCACGACGTCGGCCACGCCCTGGCGCAACTTGGCCTGGAAGGTCGCCTCGTCGGCCTTGCCCGTTTCATGCTCGGCATTGGCCGCGATGAGATCGTCGGGCCGCGGCAGGCTGCCGGCGTGGCTGGTCTGGATGCGATCACTGCTGTTCTTCATGGTCAGCGTCCCTTGAACTTGGCCGGCTTGCGCTTCTCGGTGAAGGCGCGCGCAGCTTCCTGGAAATCCTCGCTGAGATAAAGCCTCTCGGGCGCACCCATGAACATCACCTCCCGGCTGAGGCGATCCATATAGTAACGCCGCATACGCACCGTCGAGCGCACGCTGAGCGGCGGATTTTTCAGCACCTGCTCGGCAAGCTCGCGCGCCACCTCGAGATATTTGCCCTTGGGCGCGACGCGGTTGATCAGGTTGGCCTTGAAGGCCTCCTCCGCGGTGAAGAAGCGGCCGGTCAGGGCCGCCTCCATGGTGAGGGCGCCGCCGCCGCGATAGTGCATCAGCGCCCAGTACTTGCCCGCCCCCAGGCCGCGCGAGGTCTCGGTGATCTGGAACTGCGTGCCCTCCTCGGCGACGATCAGGTCGCACTCCAGCACGATGCCGACCGAGAGGCCCAGCACATAGCCGTGGGGCGCCGCGATCACCGGCTTCCAGTTGACTGCCTTGGTCAAAAGGTCGGCCGAATGCGTGCCGCGGCCCTGCGGCCCGCCGAGCTTCAAAAACTCCTCGCGGCTGCGGAGCTGGCGCTGCTGGACATCAGCGCCGCTCGAGAACGCGCGGCCGTTGCCGCACAGGATTGCGATGTGCGCTTCATCGTCGGTGTCGAAGCGATGCAGGGCGTCGCCCAGAACACCGACCAGTTCGTCGCTGAAGGCATTGAGCTTCTCGGGGCGGTTCAGCGTCAGTGTCACGATCCGACCGTCCCGCTCGTAGTTTACCAGTGCCATGTTTCCACCCTTTGCAGTCGCTTGTTGGGCGCCATGGTGCCATGCTCGCGGACAAATTTGGAGGAAACCGCGAGAGGAGTTGCGGCACATGGCCAAGCGCAAGAGCATCAACTATCCCGGGTTCAAGCATGAGAACCCGATTCCCAACGCCAGCCGCATCGGCAACATCCTGATGTCGAGCATCATCAGCGGCCGCGATCCGCAGACCAGCCAGATGCCGCCGGATCTCGACGGCCAGGTCACCAACATTTTCAAGCAGATCAGGCTCTGCGTCGAAGCCGCCGGCGGCACAGTCGACGACATCATCAAGGTGAACTTCTGGATGAAGGACCCGGCGACCGGCCGCAAGGCGCTGAACGGCGAATGGTCGGCGATGTTCCCGGATCCGGAGTCGCGTCCCGCGCGCCACACGCTCGCGCTGCCGGCGAATGCCGCCAATCATGTGACGTGTGATTTCACGGCAGTGATCGGGGACTAACTGGAGCGCGGACCTCCAGGTCCGCATCTTCTCTTCTGGACCGCGCGCTGGGTCGCGGTTTACCGCGACCTTCTCGCGCGCTCATGAGCGCGCCGGAGGCGCGCGGTCCGGAAGAGCATGAGCGGACCTGAAGGTCCGCGCTCCAGTTAACGGCCCGGGATCCTCAAGTCCGCCACGCCCGACCCGATGAACGTCTGTGGCAGTGACGGGCGGCGGATGCCCATCTTGCGCTCGAGGTTCTCGACGCAGGCGCGTGTCGCCTGCGCAAGCTGCTGCCAGGTCGCCGCGCCGTCGAACTGCTGCAGCAGGCACTGATCATAATAAGTGTACTGGTCGCCGGCGCCGCAGCCGAAGCTGGCGCGATCCGACGACGCCGCCGTCAGCACGATGCGGTTGGGCTGGCGCATGCCGGACGTGAGAAAGACGCCGCTGTGGCAGGCCGACACCACGACGACGGTCGGCCGCGCGCCACAGCCGGCATCGAGCGCGCTGTCGAGCGTGCCCGGGCCCACCGTGCCGCGCGCCTGTTTCAGCACGAACCCGGTCGCGTCGCCGTGGCTGGTGATGAAGGCAAGGCAGGCCTCGCCGCCGGCGGTGCGCAACGCGCTCGACACGTTTGCCGCGGTGGCGACAGGCAACGACGGATTGGCGCCGGGATCGGAGGTCAGAGCGCGGATATCGCGCACGCCGCGCGCAATGAGCTTGGCGCGCATCGCCTCGACGCCGTTGTCGAAGGCCGGACTGTTGTTGTCGCCGGCGATCAGCACCACGCGCCAGCGGTTGGCCGGCACCATGCCGTCCGACAGCATCGCCATCTGCTGCGAGGCGCGCGCCGTGGGCGGCGCGGCCGCCTGTTCAGGCGTGCAGGCCGCAATAAGAAGAGAGACGACAAGAAACGCTTTGAACCGTGCCGGCATCTGCCACCCGTTGCCCCCGTTGGAGCCGTCGTAACGTCACTGTCGCGATATCACTGGGGCTTGGCGCCCACCGCGCGGAGCGCCATGTCGGCGTAGAGCTTCGCCATCTGCTCCTCGCCGAGCTGGCCGCCGGGACCGTACCACATCGAGACATGGGTGCACTGGTCGAGCAAGGCCATGGCGATCGCCTTGAGGTCGCGCCGGCCGTCGACCTGCGGCGGATCGAACACACCGCGCTGGACGCCCTCGGTCAGAATGGTCACGACGATATCGCGGATAGCGCGCCGGCTGCGCCGGATGTCGGCGACGCGCTCCGCGCCCAGCCAGCTTATCTCGCGGTTGGCGACCAGCGCCTCGACCCTGAGCCGGCAATGGCGCACGACATAGACGCGCACGAAGGCGGCAAGCTTGGCGCGCGAATCGTCGCCCGCCCCCGCCACGGCCTGCTGGCAGATGCGCTCGAGCTCGCCCTGGGTCGAGGCGATGATGTCGTGCAGCAGCTCGTCCTTGGACTTGAAATGATTGTAAAGCGCGCCCTGGGTCAGGCCGCAGGCCTTCATGATGTCGCGCACTGTCACCACCGGATAGCCGCGCTCGGCGAACTGGGTGAAGGCGGCGGCGCGGATCGCCTCGACCGGCGGTCGCGGATCGCGCTCGGCGGCGACCGGCGCCTCGACGACGCGCACGGGCTTGCGCTTGCTCATCGCGCCTCTCCGGCCATGCCGTCGACGATCTGCCAGGCGAGGTCGGCCGCCGGCCGCACCAGCTTGCCCGACTCCGCGGCGCGCATGTTGGAGGCGGTGCCGTCGAGCGCGCGCGCATAGACGCCCTGGCGGATGCACGACACGCGGAAGAGATTGTAGGCCATGTAGAATTCCCAGAGCGCCGGATCGGGCAGCGGACGTTTCGCAAGCTCGCAGTAGTAGGCAACCATCTCCTGCTCGGTCGGCAAGCCCAGGGCGGCAAGGTCATGCCCCTTGAGCCCGCCCCAGTCCTTGGGCGTGCGCCACAGCATGCAGAGGTAGGAGAGTTCGGCCAGCGGGTCGCCGAGCGTGGAAATCTCCCAGTCGATGATGCCGAGGACGCGCGGCTCGGTCGGATGGAAGATCATGTTGTCCAGGCGATAGTCGCCGTGCACCAGCACGGTCTCGTCGTTGGCCGGCAAATGTGCCGGCAGCCAGTCGAGCAGCCGGTCCATCGAGTCGATCTTTTCGGTCTCCGACGCCTTGTACTGCTTGCCCCAGCGCGAGATCTGCCGCGCCACGTAGCTGCCGGGCCGACCGAAGTCGGCCAAGCCCAGGGCGACGTAGTCGACCGCGTGCAGGCGGGCCAGGGTCTCGAACTTGGCGCGATGGATGGCGAGCCGCGCTTCCTTGGGCAGTTCCGGCAGCAGCGGATCCCACAGCACCCGGCCGTCGCAGTACTCCATGACGTAGAAGGCGGTGCCGACCACGCTGTCGTCCTCGCACAGTGCATGCGCGCGCGGCGTCGGCACGTCGGTCTTGTTGAGCGCGGAGATGACCCGGAATTCGCGGTCCACGGCATGGGCCGACGGCAAGAGCTTGCCAGGCGGCTTGCGCCGCAGCACATAGCACCGGCCGGCGCCGTCGGTCAGCCGGTAGGTCGGGTTGGACTGGCCGCCCTTGAACTGCTCAGCCTTCACCGGTGGCACGAAACCCTCGACATGGGCCGCCATGAACCGCGCGAGCGATCGCTCGTCGAAACGGTGCTTCTCCCGCACCTCCATCGTGCCGATATACTCAGCTCCTCTGCGCGCCACCCGAAGCCCCTGAACGGTCATTCACATTGGCCGGGAGTTTGCTCGTCCGTCCCAGCGCATGCAACCTCGACCATTGGAGGTCTTGTTTGGCTGATCTGCTGTCGACCTATCCGCCGGGCATCTGGTTTGTCCTGCTGGCTGCGGGGGTACTGATCGGCCTGCTCGCCGGCCTTTTGGGCGTCGGCGGCGGCGTTGTCGCCGTGCCCGTGTTGATTGAGGTTTTCGACCTCATCGGGCTCGCCGAGGCCCCGGCTGTCGCGCTGGCTGTCGGCACGGCACAGGCCAACATCGTGATCGCTTCCCTTACGGCGGCGTCGGCGCATTGGCGCGCCGGGACGATCGACGCCCCGTTGGTCCGTGCCTGGCTGCCTGCTTTGCTGGCAGGAACCGGGCTCGGCTTGTGGATGGGCGCCGTGGCATCGCCGAGTCTGCTCACAGGTCTGTTCGCGGCTGCCGCCCTGGCTCTTGCCTTGAAGTTGGGCACTGGTGACCGGCTCGTAATCGCCCGGTCGCTGCCGACCGGCGCGCTTGGCCAAGTGCCGCCGGCTGTCGTCGGCGCGCTCGCATCCGCCATCGGCGTGGGCGGCGGGACGTTGAGCACGCCCGTGCTGTCGCTGTTCGCTTTTCCCATCAGGCGGGCGATCGGCGCCGGCGCGTTGTTCAATCTGGTGATCGCCGCGCCCGCCACGATGTTCTTCCTGGCGCACGACCTTGGTGCGCCAGGCCGCACGGCGGATGCGGCGGGAGACGTCGCCCTGTCATGCCTGGCCGCGCTGTCGCTGCCTGCGCTCTTTGTCGCGCCCGTGTCGGCGCGCTGGTCGGGGCGCGTGCCGGTCGCACTGTTGCGTCGCCTGTTTGCCTTGTGCCTTGCGGCCGTGGCCATCCGTCTGTTGCTGCGTGGTTGAAATGGCGCTTGGGCAACATGGCGGAATTGTGTTTATTTAGCGCTTGTACCGGCCAGGGGTTTGGGCCCAACAACACTTCGCTTTTTGAGGCATAGAGTACTGGGGAGGCGTCGTTGATCCGATTCCTGAGCAGGGACCTACTGTCCGGGCTGATGTTCATTGTCTTCGGAATGACGGCGCTATACTTCGGCCAGAAGCTGGCGCCGGGGACGCCGGTCCGGATGGGACCGGGCTACGTGCCGCGCATGCTCGCCTTCATCCTGCTGAGTCTGGGCAGCTTCATCGTGCTGACGACGCTGTACCGCAGCGCCGACCGGCTGGAGAAGGAGCGCTACTGGATCCCGGTGGCCGGGCTCACGGTCGCCGTCTTCGCCTTCTCGATGATCCCCTGGGGCACGAACTTCATCGCCAACAACATCCTGGGACCGGGCAACCAGCAGGCCTTCAAGACCATGACGGTCCCCTTCATGGTCTCGGCCCTTCTGGTGATCGACGTCATCGCCTTGATGGTCCTGGTCTCGTTCTTCGGACGGCCCACGGTGCAGGTCGACGATCTGGTGGAAGCGCCGAAGTGGCGGCCGATCACCTTGGTGACGATCTGCATCATCTGCTTTGCCCTGCTGTTCGAGCGGGCCGGCCTTTTGCCTGCACTGGTTGTGATCGTGTTCATTGCCTCGCTGGGCGGCGAGGAATTCAAGCTTACCGAAGTCATCGGCAACATGGTCGTGCTGGCGATTCTGTGCACCCTGGTCTTCAAGGTCGGACTCGGCATGAACATCTCCATCGTGCGCGGGATTTGGTGACATGGACCTCCTGAGCAATCTCGCGCTTGGCCTGAGCGTCGCCGTCTCTTTCCAGAACCTGACCTACGCGTTGCTGGGCTGCATGCTCGGCACGCTGATCGGCGTTCTGCCCGGCATCGGGCCGGTGGCGACGATCGCCATGCTGCTGCCGATCACCTTCCATCTGCCGCCGACCGCCTCGTTGATCATGCTGGCCGGCATCTACTACGGCGCCTCCTACGGCGGCTCGACGACGTCCATCCTGGTCAACCTGCCGGGCGAGTCGGCATCGGTCGTGACCTGTCTCGACGGCTACCAGATGGCGCGCAACGGGCGCGCGGGAGCGGCGCTATCGATCTCGGCGGTCGGCTCTTTCTTCGCGGGTACGGTCGGCACGCTGATCATCGTGATGTTCGCCGAGCCGCTGACGCGCATGGCACAGAAGTTCGGGCCAGCCGACTACTGCTCGCTGATGGCGCTGGGCCTCGTGGCCGCCGTCGTGCTGGCCAGTGGCTCGGTCATCAAGGCGATCTCCATGGTGTTCCTCGGCCTGCTGTTCGGCCTGATCGGCACCGACGTCAACACCGGCGCCCAGCGCTTCACCTTCGACATCCCCGAGCTTTCGGACGGCATCGACTTCGCGCCCATCGCCATGGGCCTGTTCGGCATCGCCGAGATCGTGGTCAACCTCGAGCGACGATTGTCGCGCTCCGGCGGCACCATCAAGGTCGGCTCGCTGTGGCCGACGCGCGACGAGGTACGGCGCGCCTGGCCGGCAGTGTTGCGCGGCACGGCACTCGGCGCCGCGCTCGGCGTGCTGCCGGGCGGTGGCCCGACGCTCGGTGCCTTCTCGTCCTATACGCTCGAGAAGAAGATCTCCAAGACGCCGGAACGCTTCGGCAAGGGTGCGGTCGAGGGTGTGGCGGCGCCGGAATCGGCCAACAACGCCGCGGCGCAGACCTCGTTCATCCCCATGCTGACGCTCGGCATCCCGTCCAACGCGGTGATGGCTCTGATGGTCGGCGCCATGATCATCCAGGGCATCCAGCCCGGCCCCGAGGTCATGACCAAGAAGCCCGACCTGTTCTGGGGCATGATCGCCTCGATGTGGATCGGCAACGCCATGCTGGTCGTCATCAACCTGCCGATGATCGGCATGTGGGTGAAGCTGCTGACGGTGCCCTACCGCTTCCTCGCCCCGGCGATCCTGCTGTTCTGCTGCATCGGCGCCTACAGCCTGCAGAACAGCAC
>WHTW01000159.1 GCA_009377525.1 Rhodospirillales bacterium | reverse complement strand
GCCGTCACCGCATCGGATCGAGGTCGATATCAACCGTCAAAACCTCTGCGACGAGCTACTAGGTCCTAATTGCGCGAATGATTTCATCGGCAACACGACTCAGACCCTCCGAAGTGCTGATGCCTAGACAAGTTCGTAGTTCTCGAATTCAAGGTCGTGTAGCCGTTTATCGGATGTTTCCAGACAAGGATTCTAGCCATGTTGCAGCGCTCGATGGTGTCGTGGCCGGATCTTGCAACTTTAGAGATGATTGCTTGTCTTGTCGCGCCGATGTTGCGGGCAGCGCTTGGGAAGTCGGCCGCTTTCAACCTGTGGCCGGCGGGCTACTGAGCGGCACGCCTGCCGCACAGAGTGGGCAGGCGGCCGGTTCCCACAGCTCGTTGGTCAGGCGGGCGACGCTTTCGACCGCGAGCTTGTTCGCCGCGAAGAAGGGCAGCGCCGTCTCTCCAAGGATGAGCAGCGCGCCGACGGCGACGGGCCGCGCGCCCAGCGCCGCGAGCGCCGCGAAGGTCGCGCGCGTCGCCGAACCTGCATTGATGGCGTCGTCGACGATTGCAACGGTCCGGCCACGCAGGTGATCGTGAAAGGCGGCGGGAATGACGTAGGTCACGCCTTCGGCTCCCACCCGGCGCTCGGCGTAGGCGAACCGGAGGTCGAGCTCGGCCGCGACCATCTCGGCGAGGAAGGCACCGCCGACCAGCGGGCCGACCACGGCCTCGACGCGATGTGCGCTGAGCCGCCGCGCCAGGTCGTGCGCGAAGGGCAGCAGCCTGGCCGGTCGCAGGAACAGCGAATCGAGGTCGAGCCACAGATTGCCGTGATGGCCCGACTCCAGGACGAAATGCCCGCGCTGGGCCGAGAGAAGTCCGAGAAGCTCTTCCATACGACCGAAATCCTTGGGATGGTCTGCCCATGTCGCTCGAATTATACGCAGCTTACTTCGTCGCCTGCCTGATCGTCGTGCTCGTGCCGGGGCCGACGGTAACCCTGATCCTGGCCAACAGCATCCGCCACGGCACGCGCGCCGGGCTGCTGAACGTGCTGGGCACGCAGGTGGGGCTCGCGCTGATGATCGGCATCGTGGGCCTCGGCCTCACGTCGCTGATGGAAGCCGCCGGCCATTGGTTCGATTGGCTGCGCCTTGCGGGGGCGGCCTATCTAATATGGCTCGGCTGGAAGATGATCCGGTCGAGCGGCACCGACGGCGAGGGGACGATGCCTGCGCCGCCGCGCGGCGGTTTCCTCACGCAAGGCGTCCTGGTGGCCTTGAGCAATCCGAAGACGCTGATCTTCTTCGGCGCCTTCTTCCCTCAGTTCATCGATCCCGCGCGCGACCACGGGCTGCAGATCCTGATCATGGGGCTGACGGCGATGCTGGTCGCGGCTCTGTCCGACAGCCTCTATGCCCTCGCGGCAGGTCGCGCCGGCCGTGTTCTTTCCATCAAGCGAGTGCGGCTGCTGTCGCGCGTGAGCGGCGGTTTCCTGATTGGAGGCGGGCTCTGGCTGGCGTTTTCCCGGCGTTGAAATCACGCCGGCGCGAAGCCGGGCAAGCGCGCCGCTTTCCGGTCGAATGTCAGCGTCGCGGAGCAGCCGGCTCTGGCTCCGAGGGTCCCGATGAGCGCGTCCGTGAAGGTTGCGCGCCTCTGCTTGAGCGCAGTCATCGCGAAAAAAAACTCGATCTCGTTCTCGACGATGAACGTCCTGGTCTGAAGTACCCTCTCGATGACTGCGGCGATCTCGACATCCGAGTACCTGTAGGCGCGGCCGAGAACCCACACTGTTTCGGCTAATGCGACGACGCTGATGAAACCAGGCTCGTCTTCAGTGAGTTGATTTTCGATCAGTGCGGTGGCCCGAGGCGACTGGACGGGGTCATCCTGAGTGATATGTCGGACGAGGACGTTCGTATCGAGGCCGATCATCGCCGCTTGCTGCGGGAATCGCGTTTACTGGCTCCGGAAGCGACTGCCTCGTCCATTTCCTCGATCGTTACCGGTCTCTGGCCTGGCCTCCTGAGCATGCCGCGCAAGGATGAGGCTGGAAGCATGGGAAGCAACACGACGGTGCCGTCCGGGTGGATGAAGAACTTCACGCGGTCACCCGGCTTCAGCCGAAGGTGCTCGCGGATGGCCTTTGGAATGGTGGCCTGGCCTTTGACAGTGATGGCAGAGTCCATTTTTGCCTCCATTACTTTTCAGAGTATGTAATACTTTTCGCCCTGTTCTTCAATGGCCCGCTAAGCGAATAGCGCTCATGCTGCCCGCCTCTGATCTGCGTTAAACTTGTGCAAACCTGGGAGTGACCGGCATGGCGGACTACGATCTGATCGTGCGCGGCGGCACGGTGGCCGACGGCACCGGCGCTGCCTTGCGCGAAGCCGACATCGCGGTGAAGGATGGCGAGATCGCGGCCGTCGGCAGGATCTCCGGCAGCGCTACCGAGGAGATCGACGCCAAGGGCCTCCTGGTCACGCCGGGCTTCGTCGATATCCACACGCATTACGACGGCCAGGCGACCTGGGATTCGCATCTGCAGCCGTCGAGCTGGCACGGCGTCACCACGGCGGTGATGGGCAATTGCGGCGTGGGCTTCGCGCCGGTGAAGGTCGAGGACCGCCAACGCCTGATCGAACTGATGGAAGGCGTCGAGGACATCCCCGGTGCGGCGCTCGACGAGGGGCTGAACTGGTCGTGGGAGTCTTTTGGCCAATACCTCGACGCGCTGGAGGCGCGGCCGCGCGACATGGATCTCGGTGCCCAGCTGCCGCATGGCGCGCTGCGCGTGTTCGTCATGGGCGAGCGCGCCGCCCGCCTGGAAGAGGCGACGGCGGAAGAAGTGGCGGAGATGCGCGCGCTCACGGCCGAGGCCATGCGCGCGGGCGCGCTCGGCTTCTCGACGTCGCGCACGCTCAACCATCGCACGGTGAAAGGCGATCCGACGCCCTCGCTGCGTGCCTCCGAGGCCGAGCTTTTGGGTATCGCGCTCGGCATGAAGGACGCAGGACGTGGCGTCATCGAATTCATTTCCGACTTCAACACGCCCAATCCCGAGAGCGAGTTCGAGATGATCGACCGGCTGCTCACGGCGTCGGGCCGGCCGTTCTCGGTGTCGCTGGCGCAGCGCCATTCCAAGCCCGAGAGCTGGCGGCGCCTGCTCGGCCTGGTCGAGGGGCTGGCGGCCAAGGGCCATGCCGCCAAGGCGCAGGTGGCGCCGCGGCCGATCGGCGTGCTGCAGGGCCTGCAGGCAAGCCGCATCCCGTTCTCGATGCGCCGCTCCTACAAGGCGGTCCAGCACAAGAGCGTGGCCGAGCGGTTGGCGATCATGCGCGACCCGGCTTTCCGCAAGAAGCTCCTGGAGGAGGCGCACGAACCGCTGCGCTCCGAGATGGCGGCGCGGCTGACCGACTACGACCGCATGTTCCCGCTGGGCGATCCGCCGAACTACGAGCCGGCCCAAGAGAGCTCGCTGGGCGCCCGCGCCCGCCGCGAGAACCGCGATCCGCGCGAGGTCGTGTACGACTATCTGATCGAAGGCGAGGGCAGGAACTTCATCTTCGCGCCGTTCGCCAACTTTGCCGCCTACAACCTGGATTGCTGCAGCGAGATGATGCAGAGCCCGCATACGCTGATCGGGCTGGGCGACGGCGGCGCGCATGTCGGCCTGATCTCCGACGGCTCGTTCCCGACATCGCTGCTGTCGCACTGGGGACGCGACCGCGCCTCGGGCCGGCTCGACGTGTCGTGGCTGGTCAAGCGCCAGACCTCGGACAATGCGCGTGCCGTCGGCCTCAACGACCGCGGCCGGATCGCGGTGGGCTGCAAGGCCGATCTCAACGTCATCGACTTCGACAAGCTGCGCGTCGAGGCGCCGGTCATGAAATGGGACCTGCCGGCCGGCGGCAAGCGCCTGTTGCAGAAGGCGCGCGGCTATCGCGCCACCATCGTTTCGGGCGCCGTCACCTATCGCGACGGCGAGGCGACCGGCGCGCTGCCCGGCAAACTGGTGCGCGGGCCATAGGCCTTCACCGCGTGACCAGAATGATGCCTGTCACTACAAGGCCGACGCCGAGGAGGTGAATCGGCAACAGGCGTTCGTGGAAGGCGAGCGCCGCTGCGCGCGTGATGAAGGCAAAGCTGGCTCCTGTGAAGACAGAATAGGCGATGGACAGCGGGATCGCCTTGATCGAGCGCGCAAACAGGAAGGTGTTGGCGGCGCCGAGCGTCAGGCCGACTGCGAAGATCGGCCACCAGATGCGTGGTACAGCATCGGCGATCGATCTGTAGACAAGATACGACGCGACGTTGAAGAGGACGGCGCCGCCAAGTTGCAGGTAGGCTCCATGCATTGCGCAGTCCTCACAGCGCCACCGGCAGAAGCTCCAGCCCGCGCAGGGTGAAGGTCGGGCGTCGCGTCGGTGGCGCCGCCAGCTCCATCGTGGGGAACGCCTCGAGCAGCGCCTTGAAGGCTATGAGGCCTTCCATGCGCGCCAGCGCCGCGCCCAGGCAGTGATGGATGCCGCCGCCGAAGGCCACGTGCTTTCGGGCGTCGCGGGTGACGTCGAGGCAGTGCGGCTTGGTGAACGCCGCGGGATCGCGGTTGGCCGCTCCCAGGATCAGCATGATTTCGTCGCCTTTCCTGACCTTGTGGCCAAAGAGGTCGAGATCCTCCATGGCGACGCGCTGGGTGATCTGCACCGGCCCGTCGAAGCGCAGGAATTCATCGATCGCCGGGCCGACCAGTCCGGGCTGGCGCCGCAGCAGGGCGAACTGGTCGGGCGCTCGCAGCAGCGCCAGCACACCGTTGCCGATGAGGTTCACGGTGGTCTCGTGGCCCGCCACCAGCAGCAGCTGGGCCAGCGAGACGATCTCGCGCGACGTGATGCTGTCGCCGTCGACATCGACGGCGGCGAGCGCAGACAGCAGATCGTCGCCAGGCTTGCGACGCCGCTCGGCCAAAAGCTCGCCAATGTAGGTCGAGAGGCCGTGGCGGGCCTCGGCGATCGCGGCTTCGACCGCCGGACTGCGCAGGATCGAGGGATCGACCGAACGGGCGATGCCGCGCGACCAATCGGTGAAGATCGTCTCGTCGCGTGCCGGCACGCCGAGCAGCGTGCAGATCACGCGCACGGGCAGGGGATAGGCGAAGGCCTCGATCAGGTCGACGGTGTCGCGCGGCGCGGCCATGGCGTCGATCAGCTCGGCGGTGATCCCCTCTGTGGCGGCGCGCAGACCCTCGATTCGGCGTGGCGTGAAGGCGCGGGCGACCAGGCCTCGCAGCCGTGTGTGGTCCGGCGGGTCCATGAACAGGAGACTGCGCGCACGGTTGGTGTCGGGCGCGTTGCCGGCCTCGGTCGCAGCATGCTGCTGCTCGTCGGTCGAGAGCCGGGGATGGCGCAGCATGGTTGCCACCTCGGCATGGCCCAGGGCGAACCAGATCGTGTCGTCGACGCGGAGCAGCGGCGCGGTCCCGCGGAAACGTTCGTAGAAGGGGTAGGGATCCTCGCGGAAGGCGGGCTTCATGGCCTCGAGGAAGAAGTTGTCGGCCATGGTCGGGGCGGCCGCGGGCTGGCTCATGACAGGCCTCTTGCGCAATTCGATACATTAATGTATCGAGTTGCAAATGTGATAGATTTCCTGCGTATGTCAAGAGTGAGAACCCGACCGACCCGCGAGGCGACGCGGGGAAAGCTGTTCCAGGCCGCCGCCGAGGTGTTCGAGGGGCAGGGCATCGGTGCTGCCAGCATTGAGGCGATCGCGGCCGCCGCCGGGCTGACGCGCGGCGCCTTCTATTCGAACTTCGCCGACAAGGATGAATTGATCGCAGCGATGCTTGAGGACCACGTCGAACGGGCGCTGGAATTTCACCGTGCCCTATTGGCCCAGCACAAGACGGCCGCCGACTTCGTCGCAGCGTTGCGCGCCACCGAGCGCAGCCGGCACGACCCGCTGGGGCGCGCGCCGCTCCTTCACATGGAGCTGGTCCTCTATGTCGCCCGGTCGGAGAAGCGGCGGCACGATCTTGCCAAGCGCCTCCGCGCGCGGCGCAAGCTCGTCGCCGACATCGTCGCCGCGACCACGCACGAGGTCGGCGATCCGGCGTGGGCCGGCGCCATGTTGCTGGCGCTGGAGGACGGCTTTCGCCTCCATCGCCTGATCGATCCCGACTCGACGCCCGCCGACAGCTTCCTGCGCGCCGTCGGCGAGCTGCAGAAGCTCACTCGGGCTTGAGGCTGTTGTCCTTGATCACCTTGGCCCAGAGCTCCTGCTCTTTGGCGACGAACGCGGCGAACTGATCCGGCGGAGGCAGCGTGATCTCCATGTCGAACTGGTCGACGAACTTCTGCGTCACGTCGGGCGAACGCACCGCCTTGGAGATCTCGGCCAGCATGCGCTCGACGATCGGCTTGGGCGTGCCTGCCGGCGCATAGACGCCCCACCACGAGAAGGAGGGGATGGCCTTGATGCCTTGCTCGGCAAGCGTGCCGACATTGGGCGCGAGCTTGCTGCGCTTGTCGCCGGTAACGGCGAGCAGCTTCAGCTTTCCGGCCCTCACGTGCGGCATCATGTTGGCGAGGCTGGTGACCGAGAGATCGGTGACGCCCGCCAGCGCATCCTGATAGAGCGGCCCGCCGCCCTTGTAGGGGATGGTGTTGAGCTCGAAGCCGTTCTCCTTCTGCACGAAAGCGAGGAAGATCTGGGCGAGGCTGGCGGCCAGCGCGCCGACGCTGATCTTGCCGGGCTCGGCCTTGGCCGCCTTCACCATCTCGGCGAAGGTGTTGTAGGGCCGCGTCGGATAGGCGGCGATGCCCTGGCCGCTGCGCCCGATCTGCGTGATCGGCATCAGCTCGCTGTCCTTGTAGGGCAGGTTCGTTCCCCACAGCCCGTTGAGGATGTGGTTGTCGAACACCATCAGCCAGGTGTTGCCGTTGGGCGGCGACTTCGCGGCGACCGACGCGCCGACCACGCCGCTGCCGCCCGGCTTGTTCTCGACCACGACGTTCCAGCCGGTGTTTTCCGTCAGCTTGGCCTGGATGATGCGGGCGATCGGATCGGTTGAGCCGCCAGGTGGGAAGGGCACGACGAACTTGATCGTTCCCTTGGGCCAGTCGGCCTGGGCCCTGACGATTGCGGGTATGCTGAGAGCAGCGGTAACACTGCCGGCCACGACGGCACGGCGACGCAGGACGGACATTTTTTTAAGCCTCCTTGAATTTTTGTCTTTGTCTTCGTTTTGGTTTCAGTCTGTTGCCTTGATGTCGTTGTCTTTGATGACCTTGAATCAGCGCTCCTGGTCGGTCTTGTGAAAATCAGCGAACTCCTCGGGCGAGCTGGCGAGGAGTTCGAGATGGATCTGCTCGACGAACTTCTGCGTGACGTCGGCCGTGCGCACGGCCTTGGCAAGCTCGGCGTTCATGCGATCGATGATCGGCCGCCGCCGTGGCGCCGACCACGCCGGCGGCAGCCGGCTTGTTCTCGACCACGATCTGCCAGCCCGTTGTCTCGTCGAGCTTCGCCGCGATGATGCGCGCGATCGGATCGGTTCCGCCGCACTACGGCCATTCCAGCCTCCCAGAAACCTCTTCATTTTGCGGCAAGCCTAGGCGCTGTGGCGCCGTGGCGCCAGAGGGCTCCTGATCAATATCAATGCCGTGCGCCGGCGCGTCTCGTCAGCCTGATCCGGGGACGAGGGACGCCATGGCCAAGACTGTCGGCGAGAAAACTCAGGCGCCGGCAATACGAGAAGCTCCAGGTCGAGCTCTGTCATCTTCAGGACTGGGTCAAGACGACCGGCGAGAGGATCATCATCGCCCTGGGAGGCCGCGCCGCCGCCGGCAAGGGCGGGCTGATCAAGGCGATGACCGCACGCGTGAGCCCGCGCGTCTTTCGCGTCGTTGCCTTGCCCGCTCCGTCGGACCGGCAGAAGACCTCAATGTACATGCAGCGCTACATCGAGCATTTCCCGGCGGCCTGGCGTCGGCTTTGATCAAAATCAATGCCAGGCCCTGTGAGGGGCAGCCGCTTGGTCGGGCGGGAGCAACTAGGGCGTGCTTAGCGACCTACTTCTTCGTAGCTCGTGAAACGGATAGTGTCCGGGTCCTGGGACAGCAACGGCGCCAGGATCTCGTTCTCCCAGACCTGCCACTTCTGCGGATACTGCGACGGCGGCCGTGGCGCACCGGGCGGTCCCCACAGCTCTTCCCACGCCGCGCGGCTTTCGAAGATCCAGACCGCGGTGTAGGAGCCGCGCCGGGCGCCTTTCAGGCCGCGCAGGAAATGGTGTTCGCAGAGGCCCGGCAGGTCGAAGAGACCACGCCGCTCGGCGTCGTGCAGGGCGCGCTCGAAATCGGCGGGCTCTACGCCGGGCCGGAGCTCGTACTCGTGGATACTGACGATCCGCGTCACTAGAGCGGTTTCCCATCGGATGGAACCGCGCACGGTTCCATCCGATGGGAAACGCGCGCACGGGAGATGCTTGTTTCAAAGGGCACGTTCCGTCCGGCTGATTCCAGCCGGACGGAATGTGCTTTAGTCGCCTCTGATGCCATTTGCCAGCCTCGCGGAGAGCCGTTGATTTGCTGGCTATTTCGACGCCTCGATGGGCGCCGTTCCCCGCCTATTCCCCACACGTTGGCCTCGGCGCTTGGCAGGCCCGCCCGCGCGCCAAAGATCACGGCGGCGTCGCGCTCGCCCACATTTGACCGTACGCGCTGATTTTTAGCTTGGCCGTATCCGCGTCTACACACCCTAGGCTGGTTGATGAGCGCTTGGCGAGGGCATTGAAGGACTGTCCCAAACTCCAAACATCGCGGTCGTCTACGATTATCTCCCGGTCGTGCAGAGTCCTTTCCGGCGCTAAACGTATCTGCAACGGTCGGCTCTGCCCGTACTGATTGACCCAATGCTGTGCGGCTGGCTTGAGACCCGGCTTGTGAGTCGCCTGGTCCGCCAGCACCATCACCGTCACGTTCTCCGGCGCCGACAGGGCATACTCGCTAAGTAGGTTGCCGTCAGCGTGGGGGTCTACGATCAGGATAGATGAAGTTGCGGTCTCGAATATTTTCGTAAGCGCGCTAAACGCCGTGAACGTCCCGCCGACCGGAATAAAGGCGCCCTGAATGGCGGCGGGTGCCGCTAGCTCCGCCCGGGCAAAGGCGCGGTGAACTATGACAAGGACGTGCTGCACGTTCTGGAGGTGCAGCGCATCGACGCCGCCGACACCGCCACTTGCGATTTTGATCATGGAGAAATCGGCCGAATCCCCCGAGTGCTCGACCAACGCGCACGCACGCCCTAGCCACGTTCGGGCTTCTGACGACCGCCATGTTTGCGGCATTAAGTTTGGAGGGGTTGCCGCGAGTAGGTTGCCGAGTTGCTGATAGAGTGTTCCGGGGTCCATTCTTGGATCATACCGCCGCCATGATGTGGAGCGATAGGTTACCTATGCAACGCCTCGCTCTCGGCCTCGCCCTGATCGCCATCGCCTCGGCCGCTCATGCCGAGCCGAGCCCATGGCTCAAGCGCGAGGTCTACCGCAACAAGGTCGAGCGCGCGGCCAGGGCGAGCGAGCCACCGTCGACCGTGTCGCGCTCGCACGTCGAGTCCTGCAAATGGCGCAAGCTATCGCCGAAAATGTGCGCCTTGCTCGGGCGATAGATCGGCTATCCCGCTGGTCAGCAAGGCTAGGGTTTGCATGGCGGAGAGGAAGGGATTCCGACCGACACGCCTATAGTGCACGCCCGCTTGAAACCGACCGCCTAGACATTCGCGCCAGTGACCCTTGCGGTGACCGTTGCTCCGGGGCGTCGCATTGCCGCGCGCGAGGCTCGGCAAGGCCGGCCCTCGCACTTCGCGTCGCATGGTGGGACACTCTCGCCATACGATAGGTTATATTGTGAATTGTTTCGGCCTCGAATTATTCTCGTGATGCGATAGGTTAGCTCTCCAGAAAATGAATCTGGAGGCGCCGATGGCGGACGACAAACCTACCTCAGGCGGATGGGCTAAGGCCGTCGAGGAAATACTCATTCCCTTCTACCGCGAGACGATTCAGCCGAGCGCCCCGGAAATCGGTAAGATCGTGGCGACAACCACGCGAACGATTAACGCTGCGCTAGTCCCCGCCAAGGGCTTTGCCTGGACCATGGAACAATTGGTGGCGTTTTTTGATTCGCGGGTCGAACCCAAGCGGGTGTTAATCCCGCCAAAGTTTCGCATTCCTCCAAAAGCAAACGTCATCGCTCCTGCTATCGACAAGGTCCGTTTCACAGAAGATAGCGTCGACCTCCAGGAAATGTTTGCCAAGCTCATCGCATCGTCGACAGACAAGCGCGTCGCCTCTCGCGCGCTTCCCGCGTTTTCGCGCATCCTCAGCGAGCTTACGCCCGATGAAGCAAAAATCCTGAATGCAATAGGCCCTGGTCGGCGGGTGCCAATGGTGCACCTTGACCGTCATTATTATAAAGGTGGAAACCACCTCGGGGGCGACACCATTGCAAAGAATCTGTCCCTGTTTGGTGTCTCCGCCCACTGCGATTTCCCCGAGAACACACCGGCGTACCTAAGCAACATCGTTGCACTGGGGCTAGGTGAAGTGCTCGCGGCCAATACCGTCTATACGAACGCGGAACATGAATACCGGGCTATAGAAACCTCTCCCGAGGTCATTGCCTTGATTAAGAAGCACGAAGCCCCTCCAGACATTCGGACCGACTTCGTCCGGTCGGGAGTTAACCTCACCCCACTTGGCCAAGCCTTCTATAGCGTATGCGTCCAGCCTTATGAGGAGCGCGGGAAAGGTTAGGACACCCGCGCGCGCCGTTGCTCGTAATCGAAAATCACGTCGGGCAACGCGCCAGCCAACAAACTGCGCTCGAAATACGCCTCGGCGCCCATGAGCGCTTGCAGGCGCAGCCGCAGCACGCGGACCCAGGCGTCGGCCTGGTCGGGATCGTCGGGCATCGGCCCGCCCATCAGCGACTCGGCGTCGTGCATCGTGAAAGGAACGAAAGGCTCGGTCATTGGAGTCCAGATTTGCGCGCGGTCTCGACCCAGTCAATTTCCCCGTTCGGCTTGCGCACCGCGCCATTGTGACGGACCGCCTTGGGCGCCGCGCCGTTGCGGCCGGCAAAGCGGGCCCAGCGTTGCGCCTCGCGGGCGTCGGCCGACGGCAGGAGCTTGAGCCGCGAGGTCAACGCCGCCGCTCGCAAGGTCGCGCGGTGGCGGACGATGAGAAGCGGATGCGGCCCCTCGGCCGTCATGAGTCCCGCCTTGGCGATTGCCTTGTGTCAGGCGGCGACCTCCTCGCGCGCCACCGCGAGGTCGGCGCACAGCCCGGCAATTGCCGGCGTGCGCGCCGTCTGGGGCGGGAGCGACAGGACGATGGCTCTTGAGGGCGACGGGGATCGAGGTGTGAAGCCTGGCTCCGGCCTCCTCAAGTATCTCCCAATGCTCGCGGGCTCGCGCATGTAGCGGATCGCGCGAGAGCGCCAGCGCGATCCATGCGCCGCTATCGACGAAGGCCGCTTCGCCCTGTCGCACTAGACGTCGTCGTGGACGCTGTCGTGGCCGACGGATGTCCGCTTCGGTTCGCCATCCCATAGCGCAACCGGCCCCTTGGCCGGCGGCTTGAGCACCTGCCTGCGAATCGCTTCTCGAATGTGATCGGCCACGCTGCGGCCGGAGCGCGCAGCGGCCTTGCGCAAAGCGGCAAGCTCCTCCGACGGCAGATATACCTGCGTCTTTTCCATGTATGTCGAAATAGGTCGCTCGGTGACATATGTCAAAGCCGGTCAAGGACGATCGGAAGTCGAGAAGGGGTTGCCGTCGGGGTCCTTGCCTTCGCAGCGCACCAGCCCGCCGCCCGTGCAGCGGTTTCCAACGCTGTGGACGCCGCCGCGCTGAGGCAATCAAAGGATTTTGCCAAGGCCGGCGCGATTGGCTATTTAGCCCGCCATGTCGCTCATCAAAGGTGAAACCGGCGATTGGGAAATCGTCCTGGGGCTGGAAGTCCATGCCCAGGTGATCTCCGACGCCAAGCTGTTCTCCGGCGCGCCGACCGCGTTCGGCGCCGATCCCAACACCCAGGTGTCGCTGGTCGACGCCGCCATGCCCGGCATGCTGCCGGTGATCAACCAGCGCTGCGTCGAGCAGGCGGTGCGGACCGGGCTCGGGCTGAACGCCAAGATCAACCTGCGCTCGGTGTTCGACCGCAAGAACTACTTCTATGCCGACTCGCCGGCGGGCTACCAGATCTCCCAGTACAAGGACCCGATCGTGGGCGAGGGCGAGATCGAGATCGATCTGCCCGACGGCAAGGTCCGCAAGGTCGGCATCGAGCGCCTGCATCTGGAGCAGGACGCCGCCAAGAGCCTGCACGACCAGCATCCCAGCCAGACCTACGTCGATTTGAACAGGTCGGGCGTGGCGCTGATGGAGATCGTGAGCAAGCCCGACATGCGCTCGGCCGACGAGGCCGCGGCCTATCTCACCAAGCTGCGCTCGATCGTCCGCTATCTAGGTACCTGCGACGGCAACATGGACGAGGGCTCCATGCGCTGCGACGTCAACGTCTCGGTGCGCAAGCCCAACGGGGCGCTCGGCACGCGCTGCGAGATCAAGAACGTGAACTCGATCCGCTTCGTGAAGCAGGCGATCGAGTACGAGGCGCGCCGCCAGGTCGAGCTCATCGAGGGTGGCGGCACCGTCGTGCAGGAGACGCGGCTGTTCGATCCCGGCCGCGGCGCGACGCGTTCGTTGCGCTCCAAGGAGGATGCGCACGACTATCGCTACTTTCCCGATCCCGACCTGCTGCCGCTGGTCCTGACCAAGGAATATGTCGAGAAGATCCGCGGCACGCTGCCGGAGCTGCCCGACGCGCGGAAGAACCGCTACATCGGCGACTACGGCCTGTCGCTTTACGACGCCGGCGTGCTGATCGCGGAGAAGGAGACGGCGGAGTTCTTCGAGGCCGTGGCCAAAGGCCGTGACGCCAAGCAGGCGGCCAACTGGGTGACCGGCGACTTCTTCGGCATGCTGAACCGCCGCGGCGTCTCGATCGACCAGTCGCCGGTGAGCGCGGCCAATCTCGGCAAGCTCCTGGACCTGATCGCCGACGGCACGATCTCCGGGCGCATCGCCAAGGACCTCTTCGTCGCCATGGAGGAGACGGGCAAGGATCCGGCGACGCTGGTCGAGGAGCGCGGGCTGAAGCAGGTGACCGACACGGGCGCCATCGAGGCCGCCATCAAGGCGGTGATCGACGCCAACCCCGGCCAGGTCGCGGCCTACAAGGCCAAGCCGACGCTGTTCGGCTGGTTCGTCGGCCAGGTCATGAAGTCGACCGGCGGCAAGGCCAACCCCAAGGTCGTCAACGAGCTCCTGAAGAAGGCGCTCGACGCCTGACTCGACTCGTATTCCTCTCCCCCTATCGGGACCCTATCGGGGGAGAGGAGTCCGAGGACGTTCACCCCAACTACGGATTGGCGTAGCGCACCAGGCTCGCCGACAGCATGTCGGCAGACCACGAGACGGCCACGATCTGGCCGTCCGGCGTGCGGGCGATGTCGGTGAAGCTTCCGGGTGGGCTTTGCCAGCGGATCTTGCCGTCGACGCCGGCGCGGACCACGAAGCAGAGCGGTCCCGCCGCGGCGCAGACGACGGCGGCGACGCCGTCGCCGTCGGCGATCAGCCGGCGCGTCTGGTCGAACGGCCACGGCGCGCGGCCCAGCACCTTGCCCTGCTCGTCGAGTCGCGCCAAGCCCGGCGCGTTTGGCGTCTGGAAGACGTCGATTGCCGAAACCCAGAAGCCGGGGAGCAGGACGAACGACGTGCCGAGCGTCTTGAAGGGCGAGCCGCCCTGCGGCGTGCCGTCGGCGGCGAAGCGCGCAACGCTCCACTTGCTCAGCCCCGACATCTGTCCGATTTCCTGGATGATGGCCGACACGCCGCCGTCGGGCTTGGCGGCGAGGCCGTAGACGTCTTCCGGATAGGCCGGTCCCGGGCCGGCCTGCCAGGCGCGGCGGCTCCCGGCGTCGAACTTGCCGATCCACCAGTTGAAGGGATCGGGACCGAAACCGCCACCGATCAGAAGGCCGTTGTCGGCCGTCGGCAGATAGAAGCGAGTGCGATAGAAGGCGCCACTGACGTCGGCGGCCGGCAGCACCGAGGCGGCGCTCTGCACCCTGCCGTTCGCGTCGATCCTGTAGAGCGTCGTCACCGAACGTTCGGCCTGCGGCAGGGCCACGCGCGTGTTCGAGCTCGACAGGAACACCGCCGCCTCGCCCGACAGGAAGGCGACGACGCCCAGTGATTCGGCATTGAAACCGTTCGGCCCGACGCCCGCCTGCACGGGCAGCATGGTGCGGTACTTCTGCGCGCCGTCGCGCGTGTAGGCCAGGAGCTCGATGCGCGCGCTCTTGGCCGGCCGGATGCCGTCGGGCGAAGGCTGGAAGCTCGAGGTCGCGACGTAGATCGAGCCATCGGCGCCGACGGCGAGGCGGCCGGGAGGTCCCAGGCCTGACAATCGATGATCGGCCGGCGGCGGCAGAGCGATGTCGAGCGTGACGCGCGGCGCGGGTGGATCAGGTGATTGGGCTTGTGCCGCGGCCGGACCGCAAAGCAGGACGAGAAGGAAAGCGGTCGAAAGGCGCATGGGCGCGAAGCATATGTGCTAGGCTTTCATGGTGGAAGAGAGGATGCGATGACGGCGAAGCTCTATGCCATGACCTGCGGCCGTCTCGTCGGCAGGCTGAAGGACATGATCGAAGGCGAGGACGGCCAAGTGACGCTGCCCATTCCGTCCTATCTCATCGAGCACCCCAAGGGACGCGCGCTGTTCGACACCGGCATGCATCCGCAGTGCCGCACCGACGCCGCGGGCCGGCTGGGCGAGCGCGTGGCCCGCATCTTCGGCTTCGAGCACTACGGCGCCGAGGACGACGTGAAGTCACGCTTGGAATCGATCGACCGCGATCCCGGCAAGGTCGACTACATCGTCAATTCACATCTTCACTTCGACCACGCCGGTGGCAACGAACTGGTGCCCAACGCCACCATGGTCATCCAGAAGCGCGAATGGCAGGCCGCGCAGGATCCCGAGACGGCGGCCAAGGTCGGCTTCTTCCGCGCCGACTTCGACCACGGCCATCCGGTGAAACAGGTCGACGGCGAGCACGACCTGTTCGGCGACGGCAGCGTGGTGTGCATCCCGACCTACGGCCACACGCCCGGCCATCAGTCGCTGAAGGTGAGCACCGAGAAGGGCGAGGTCGTGATCACCGGCGACTCCTGCTACTTCTGCCGCACGCTGCGCGAGCGCCGTCTGCCGCGTTTCGTCTACGACCGCGAGCAGATGTTGGCCTCGCTCGATCGCCTGGAGGCGCTGGAGAGAGGCGGCGCCAAGCTGTTCTTCGGCCACGATCCCGATTTCTGGAAGGACGTGCCCCAGGCGCCGGTGCCGGCGTTCTAGGGCACGTTCCTTCGATCATCCGGAGCGCGGACCTCTGGTCCGCTCATGAGCGCGGTGAGCGGAATCGACCTATGGTCGATTCCGCGTAGGAGGCCCGCGCTCCAATGAATCAGCCGTCGATCGGCAGGCCGAGCGCCATCCGGCCTGCCAGCTTCTGTTGCTGGCCGTCGGTCAGCGGATGGAAGCGCGCGCCCTGGACGTCGCGGAACGCGCGCTCGAGCCGCAGGCTCTTGAAGAAGCCGGCGCCGCCGGCGGCGATCAACGCCAGCTCGACCGTCTTGACCGCGCTGCGCGCGACCAGGGCGCGATGCTGGAAGACCTTGTTGGTGGTCTCCGGGCCGGGCTGCGCCTGCTCCATTGAGTCCACCAGGCTGCGATAGGCGACGAGGGTCGCCGCAAGCTCGGTGTCGAGCTGGCCGACGGCTTCAATCGTCTCCGGCTGCTGGCGCTTGGAAGCGGCGGCCACGGCGATGTCGCGCGCGGCCTCGGCGACGCCGGTATAGACTGCATAGATCAGCGGAAACGCAACCATCGAGATCAGGTGGAACGACGGATGCCAGACACCGGCAGGGCGGCGGGCGGCGATGGCGGCGTCGGCCACGAACACGTTCTCGAGCTTGACGTTGTGCGAGGCGGTGCCGCGCATGCCGAGCGTGTCCCAGGTCTCGACGATCGACACCCCGGGCGACGTCATCGGCACGCCGAACTGAAGCGCCGTCGGGCCTTCGGCCGTCTGCTCGACCGTGCCAGTCATGAAGATGTCGGCCGACGGCGCGCCGCTGGCGAAGATCTTCAAGCCATTGACCTTGTAGCCGCCCTCGACCTTTTCGGCCGTGCCGGAGCCAGGCAGCCAATCGGAGCCGCCCGAGCTCAGGAGCTGCAGGCGCTCGGCGGCGACCCGCTTCAGCAGGCCGTCGGTCGGCGCCTTCTGGTAGCGCCAGCGCCAGGCGGCCGCCGCCACGGTGTGGGTATGCATGGCCAGCACGAGGGCGGTGGCGCTGCAGTAATGCGCCAGCTCGCGCAGCATGTTTGCCAGCTCGATGCGCGACAGGCCCCCGCCGCCCAGCTCGGACGGAACGGCGAGGCCGAGGAAGCCATGCTTGTGAAATCGCGAGCAATAGTGACCCCCTGCGGGGTGGTTTTCGCGTCCAATTCT
>WHTW01000158.1 GCA_009377525.1 Rhodospirillales bacterium | reverse complement strand
CCAGACCGGATCGTAGCCCAGCGCCTTGACGATCGGAAACACGATCGGGATCGTCAGCAGGATCATCGCCAGCGAATCGAGCAGGCAGCCCAGCACGAAATACATCAGGATGATGACCAGCAGGATCGCCGTCTTGCCGAGCGGCAGGCCGGAGAGCCAGTCGCTGACCAGGGTCGGCACCGACGCCAGGATCAGGAAGTTGTTGAACAGGATGGCGCCGATCAGCACCGTGAAGATCATCGCCGTGGTCTTGACCGTGTCGATCAGCGACGTTCCGAGCAGTTCGCGCGGGGTCTTGCGGTTGACCAGTCCGAGCACGAAGGCACCGCAGGTGCCGACGCTGGCGGCCTCGGTCGGCGAGAACAACCCGACGTAGAGGCCGCCGATCACCACCAGGAACAGCGCGGCCGTGCCCCATACGCTGCGCAGCGCCTTGATCCGTTCCGGCATCGCCGTGCGCGGCGCCGGCGGGCCGAGAGACGGATCGATGCGTGTCATGATCGAGATCGCGGCCATGAAGCCGACTACCATCAGGATGCCGGGGACAAAACCGGCCAGGAACAGCGCCGAGATGCTGGTCTCGGTGAGCAGGCCGTAGATCACCATGACGACGCTGGGCGGGATGAGGATGCCGATCGTGCCACCCGCCGCCACCGCGCCGGTGGCGAGCTTGTCATGGTACTTGTACTTGCGCATTTCCGGCAGCGCGATCTGCGCCATCGTCGCCGCGGTCGCGAGACTGGAGCCGCAGATCGCGGCAAACGCGCCGCAGGCCCCGATGGTGGCGAGCGCCAGCCCGCCTCGGCGATGGCCGAGCCAGGCATTGCAGGCGCGGTAGAGCGACTGGTTGAGCCCGGCCTCGCCCGCGATGTAGCCCATCAGCACGAACAGCGGGATGACCGACAGGTTGTAGGCGAGACCCGTCTCGTAGGCCGTCTGGCCAAGCAACGCCAGCGCCGCATCGACGTCGATCAGCAGCAGCATGCCGAGGAAACCACTCAGGCCCATCGCGAAGCCGAGCGGCATGCCGCCAGCCAGCAGCATGAACAGCAGGCCGAGGATCACGATGGCGATGATCGACGGCGGCATGGAGGGCGGCTCTAGTCCTGGAACGGGCGCTCGGCCGCCTCAGGCGCCGACTTTTCGGGGTGGACGGCACGATCGACCGAATCGAGCACATGCAAGGCCAATCCGGTGACGAGGAAGATGCTGCCAGCGGCGATCACGTAGGCGATCGGCCACAGCGGGAAGTTCAGGATCGGCGTGGTGTCGCCTTTGTCCGTGATGAAGGCGGCCTGCAGCCACAGCCGCCACACCATGAGCACGACGAAGCCCAGAGACAGGATGTTGGTGCCGAGGCCGAACCAGACGCGGGCCCGCTCCGGCAGCCTGAGCGTGACCACGTCGACCGCGATGTGCTCGCGCCGGTGGGTGACCAGGCCGACGCCGAGGAACACGATCAGGGCCATCGCCATCTCGGTCATCTCGACCGTGAAGGTGAAGCCGCTGTTGAAGATCTTGCGCGCAACGACGTCGCACAGGGTGACGATCGCGATCAGGGCCAGCGCCACCGTCGCGATACGGGCGAGCCAGAGCGTGATCAGCCCGTTCAGTTGTCCGACACGACTCGTCAGCACATCCTTCATGGCCGCCTCAGTTCGAGGCGGCCTTGATCATCTGCTTCAGGTCGTCGAGCAGCTTCTGCCCGTCCACGCCCTTGGCATTGGCCTTCTTGAGCCACTCCTCGGTGGTCGCCTGCAACAGCGGCCGCCACTTGTCGAGCTCGGCGGGCGCGATGGTCTCGATGACATGGTTGCGCTGCCTGGCGTCGGCACGGGCACGCTCGTCGGCGGCATCCCAATACTTGCCGAACAGCGCGGAGCCGGCTTCGCCGCTCGCCTTGAGGAATGCCGCCTTGTTGGCGGGAGTGAGCTTTTCAATCGCCTTCGTATTGCCGACGATCATGAAGGTCGCGGTGAGCAAACCGCCCGGAATCTCCAGGTGGAACTTGGTGAGGTCGTTGAGGCGGAAGCTGTTGACGGCCTCCCACGGAAAGACGGTGCCGTCGACCACGCCGCGCTGCAGCGTTTCGTAGGCGTCGGTTGCCGGCAGGACCGCCACCGACCAACCGAGCGCCTTGGCCACCGGCACGCTGGCGCCGGCGACGCGCATCTTGAGCGCCCGGATCTCCTCCAGCGTGCGCGCCGGCTTGGTGAGATGGATGCTGAACGGCCCCGTCGTGAAGGCCGTCACCAGCGTGGCGTCGGTGAACTCCTTCGCTGCGAGGCCATGCTTGTTGTACCACTTCCACAGCACGGAGCTGCACACCGTCGAGCTCGGGCACAGGAAGGGCTGCTCGGGGGCCTGGAACAGGTCGAAGCGGCCGGCGGTGTAGCCAGGCACGTGCCAGACCAGATCGCGGACGCCGTTCTTGACGATGTCGTATTGCCCGTCCGGCTTGGCGAGCGGCGCCTTGTCGATCTCGATCACGAGGCTGCCGCCCGACGCGTCGAGGATGGTCTTCGCCCAGGCTTCCTGGGTCTGGACCATGTGATGGCTGGGCCCGGCCCAATAGGCCATCTTCAATGTCTGTTTCTGGGCGGCCGCCGGACCGATGCCGGAAGCGACCAACGCGGAAGCAACGAACGCCAGCAACGCCGTCTTACGGTGCATCGCGAGTTCCTCCCATGGAACCCTGCGCGTGCCTTGTTCGGCCCGTCGTCAGGAGCCGCTACGATACAGGGGATTCACCGATTGGCAAACGCACCCAGGACGCTCCTTTTGAAAAGTCGCCGCCATCCTCAGGTCCCGAGCGCCATCCTCGCCAGCCTCCGCAAGGCCTGCCTCGCCTTGCCGGAAGCCCACGAGGAGCAGGCCTGGGTCGGCACGCGCTGGCGCATCCGCAAGGAGACGTTCGCGCACGTCCTCATGATCGCCGACGGCTGGCCGCCGGTGTACGCGCGCGCCGCGGGCACCGATGGCCCCGTCTGCGTCCTGATGTTCCAGTCCCTGGGACCGCGGGTCGATCCTGACACTTTCTCGCAAGCGCCGTACTTCCGTCCGCGCTGGCGTCCCGACATCGTCGGCCGCATGCTCGACCCGCGAGTCGACTGGAGCGACATCGCGAAGCTTGTGACCGCAAGCTACTGCCTGCTGGCACCGAAGAAGCTCGCGGCAGCGGTCCGTCCAGAGAAGCGATAGTTCGTCACGGCAGGCGGCCGACCGCCAGGCCTGCAGCCAGGGCGACCAGCGACAGCAGCGTCATCACCGCCAGCGATGGCCGGAGCGGCGGGCGCGCATCCATCGCCATGGACATGTGGGACATATGATCCCCCGCGTGTGACATCCCGCTCATGGCCGCATCGGTCGCGCCGTGCGGTGCGCCTGCGTGCGCGTGTGCAGGTCGCACGGTCATCATGCCGTGCTTGAGCTTGTTCGCCACCAGCCACCAGTTCATCGGATAGGCGATGATGAAACCGACCAGCAGCCCCATCGACATCACGAACCAGAAGTGCGTCGTCGTCGGGTTGTCTGCGGCGGGGACGTGCCGCCGGAGGATCGTCACGGTGGGTATCATCCCTGCCATCAGGAGGTTCATGGACAGCAACTCGGACAGGAACGTGCTCTTCAAGGCGCCGAGGTAGGAGCCTCCGGCCATCTCGCGCATGAACAGCGCCTGGAAGATCGTCCAGCCGAAGGCGAAGCCCAGGACGTATTCGAGGGCCGCCTCGGCGATGCCGGCAATGCCGAGGGCGGTCGCCAGCACCGCGCCGGCCAGGATGCCGACGCCGTCGCCGGCGACGCAATGCATGGTCGAGCCCAGCGCCTGCCGCCACTGTGCCGCCGTGTAGCGCTCGTGCAGCCCGGGCAACGGCTCCCGGCAACCGAGGACGTAGAGGAAGGCGCCGATCACGCCGGTATAGGCGGTCAGCAGCACGAAGCCCCATTTCATCACCTGGGATTCGGGCGTCGTCCTGATATCGATCGCCACGAACAGCAGCGACGCCGCGGCCAGCAGGAACCACAGCAACATCACGCCATCCAGCATCGAGACCTCCCCTTTTGCCTCCATCGGGAGCGGACAAGGCAACTCAACGCGTGCTGACGCCGGTATGATGACACGGGTGGCTGGAGCCGGGAATGCCCGCCCCACGGGTGACGCACCGCGTCGAAAAATGGGCTACGCTTCGCCAAACGACAGCGAGAGGAACAACCATGCGGATCGGCGTCACGATGTTTGCCACGGACTATGCGATTGCACCGCACGAGCTCGCCGTCGAAGCGGAGAAGCGCGGCTTCGAATCGGTCTGGTTCCCCGAGCACAGCCACATCCCGACCAGCCGCAAGTCGCCATGGCCGGGCGGCCCCGAGCTGCCGAAGTGGTACTACGACACCTACGATCCCTTCATCGCCATCGGCGCCGCCGCCGTCGTCACCAAGACCATCAAGCTCGGCACCGGCGTCTGCCTGGTGGTGCAGCGCGATCCCATCCATACCGCCAAGGAGGTCGCCACCGTCGACCGGCTGTCCAACGGGCGGCTGCTGTTCGGCGTCGGCGGCGGCTGGAATGCCGAGGAGATGGCCGACCATGGCACGGCGTTCGGCACGCGTTTCAAGCTGATGCGCGAGCGCATCGAGGCGATGAAGGAGATCTGGGCCCGTTCGAAGCCGAAGTACGCCGGCGAGCTCGTCAAGTTCGACGAGATGATGCAATGGCCCAAGCCGGTGCAGAAGCCGCATCCACCGATCATCGTCGGCGGAGGATTGCCGCATGGCGCGCGCCGCGCCGTCGCCTACGGCGACGGCTGGATGCCGATCGGCGGCCGTGGCGGCGATACGCTCGCCATGCTGCCCAAGTTCCGCGAGATGCTGAAGATGTCCGGACGGCGCGAGTCGGAGGTGCCGGTCACGCTGTTCGGCGTCGGCATGAACGGCGATGCGCTGAAGCGTGCCCGTGACGCCGGCGTCGATCGTGTCGTCTTCGGTGTTCCGGCCGAAGCCCGCGACAAGGTCCTTCCCTTGCTCGACAAGGGCGCGGCGTTGATCCAGTGACTCGCGGTCTTGCCGCCCTCACGGAGGTCCCATCGGAGCCGATCGCGCTCTGGCCGCGAGCTACTGCCTGCTGGCGCCGAAGAAGCTCGCGGCAGGAGTCCGCCTTGACCGTTAAGCCTTGCGAGCGTTCAGCACGTCGTTTGCCACCGTGGCCGATTGCACTCCGGCGGATTGCCGTAACCGCCGCCGCCCAGGACGGTAAACGCCCGTACCAAGCCCAGGCCACCGTGTCCTATGGCAGACCCAATGAGCCTGGACCAAGCGGGCAGAACTCAATACTTTGCGACAGTACCTCTTCTGGTTGAGCGATCAGTAGTAGAAGAGGATGCAGTATCTGCCGGCGGATGCTCAGGGGTGGTCGGATGAGCCGATGGCCGAGCCTTCATCACAGCGTAGGAATGGAAGACGAGAACAGCAGATCCAACGAGGGAGCAGAATCAATGGTCGCACTGAGCAACGCAATCGAGCCGACAACCCACGCATTCCTTGAGTCGATCAACGCGCAAACCGGGCCGGCGCTCTATGAGATTCCTGTGTCCGAAGGGCGTGCCGCCTTCACCCGCCTGCAAGCCGTGCCGGTCAACAAGCTGCCCGTAGACATCGAGGAGCACCAAATTCCTGGCGGTCCGACCGGTCCTGTTCCGATCCGGATTGTGCGCCCCAAGGGTGCAGCGGGTCGTCTTCCACCCACACCCACGGTGCGGGCTGGGTGTTCGGGGACAACGATATCTACGACCGGCTGATTCGCGATCTTGCCAACGGCGCGAACGCGGCCGTGGTCTTCGTCGACTTCACACGTTCACCTGAAGCCAGGTATCCGATCGCGATCGAACAGTCTTACGCGGTCGCGAAGCATATCGCGGAGAACGGTGCCGCATTCAATCTCGACCCCTCCAAGCTTGCGGTGGCGGGAGACAGCGTCGGCGGGAACATGACGGCAGCTGTCACGATGCTCGCCAAGCAACGCGGCGGCCCCAAGATCGGCTATCAGGTCCTGTTCTACCCGGTGACGGATGCGAGCTTCGATACCGGGTCGTACCGCGCCTTCCCGACGCATCATTTCCTTACGCTCGAAGCCATGAAGTGGTTCTGGAGCCAGTATCTGCCCGATGAGGCGAAGCGTAACGAACCGACCGCCTCTCCGCTGCGCGCATCGATAGAGCAGCTCAAGGGGTTGCCGCCCGCGCTCGTCATCAACGGGGAGTTTGATGTGCTGCGCGACGAAGGCGAAGCGTATGCCCACAAGCTCATCGAGGTCGGCGTCCCTGTCACCGCCGTCCGCTTCCATGGAACGATCCATGACTTCGTTCTTCTCAATACGATCGCCGAGACCCCTGCAGCGCGCGGGGCGATAGCACTTGCGTCGGGCCGCCTGCGGCATTTCTTCGGTCAATAGAGCGGAATCCGATCAGATGGAACCGCGCGCGGTTCCATCTGATCGGATTCGCGCGCACTGGTGATCCTTGTTTCACAAGGCACAATCCGCCCAGCTGATTCCAGCTGGGCGGATTGTGCTTTAGCGAACTTTGGTGAACGGCTCGCCGCTGCCTCGGTCGGCTCCTCTATTTGAGACGGTTGGAGTTACGCCCGGCCGGCGCGCGCTTCTTCGGTCGCCGGCCGGTCGACGACCCCATCGGCCGACAGCACGACGCCGTAGTCCTTGAGCGCCGTCTCGACCGAGATCACGCCGTCCAGCACGTCATCCGCGACCTTGGCGGGATCGCGCTCCAGCGGGTTGCCATAACCACCGCCGGCCGGGCCGTAGCAGACGAAGCGGCCGTCCTTGGCGACATTCATGTGCGGCACCTTCGACGGCAATGCCTTCGGGGCATTGCTGCCGGGTAGCAAGAGGTCGAGCTTGGCCGGCATGCCTTCGCTGCCGCCCAGGAAGCCCCATGGCCTGTACCGATGGCCTTCGCCCTCGACCGAGGCGCCGCCGTCGCTCAGGAACGTGAACTCGCGCACCGAGCCCAGGCCGCCGCGCCACTTGCCGGCACCGGCCACGTCCTCGCGCAGCTCGTAGCGCAGCACGCGCAGGGGCAGGTGGGTCTCGATGTCCTCGATCGGGTTGTTGCGGGTATTGGCGTAGAGCGTGTCGACGGCGTCCATGCCGTCCTTGCCCAGCCGGCCGCCATAGGAGCCCTCGAAAATCTCCATGTGCACCCAATGGGTCTCGTCCTTGAGGCCGGAGAAGGCGATGACCTTTAGGTTGCCGATGCCGGCCGAGACGTTGCCCGGCATGGCGGCCGACAGCGCCTTCATCACCGTGTCGGCGAGCTGGTTGCCGGGGCAGAAGCGGGCGATGGTCGGCGCCGGGAAGGTCGGGTTGGCCAGGCACCCCTTGGGCGCCACGATGGTGATCGGCCGGATGAGGCCGGCATTGACCGGGATGTGGCCGTGCACGTGCGTGTCGAGCAGCACCGAGCGGATGGTGAGCCAGATCGCGATGTCGGCGGTACCTTCCAGCGGCATGTTGATCGGCCGGTCCGGCACCTGCGGCGCCGTGCCGGTGAGGTCGACCACCAGGCCGTCGTCCTTCTTGGTGATCGTGACGACGATCGGCAGCTCCTTCTTCGAAGGATCGTCGCTGTCGAGATAGCCGTCGATCGCCGTCTCGGCGCGATAGACGCCGTCTGGCAACTTGGCGATGGCCTGGCGCATCAGCCGCTCGGCATGATCCATCAGGGCCGTGCAGGCGAGGTCGAAGGTCGGGAGCCCATAGCGCTCGACCAGCTCGGCCATGCGCTCGGCGCCGATGCGCGCCGCCGCCACCTGGGCGTCCATGTCGCCGACCACGAGGTCCGACGCGCGGATGTTGTCGCGCACGATCTGCCAGACCATGTCGTTCTTCACACCGCGGTCGTAGACCTTGATCGCCTTGAACTGCAGGCCCTCGGCATAGGCATCGATCGCCTCGACGATGCCGCACGACCCCGGCGACAGCGCGCCGATGTCGAGGTGGTGCGCCGTGGTGGCGGCAAAGCCGATCAGCTTGCCCTGGACGAACACCGGCACGATGAAGGCGACGTCGGGGCCGTGGCTGGCGCCGGAATAGGCGTCGTTGTGCATGACCACGTCGCCAGGCCGGAACTGATCACCGCGCTCGGCCAGGATCTTCAGCACGCCGCGGACATAGCCCGGGATCGGGCCGGACTGCAGCGGCGTCGATTGCGCCGATTCAGCGAGGCCACGGCCCTCGGCATCGACCAGAGCCGCTCCGAAATCCTCCGATTCCCGGATGATCGAGGAGTAGCTCATGCGCATGAGCTTATAACCCATCTCGACGGCGATGTTCTCAAGCGCGCCCTGGATCACCGAGGTGGTGATCGGGTCGATGCGATCGGGTTTGGGCGACGGCTGGCGGCGAGGGGCGGTGGTCATGGTTTACGTCTCCTCACACTCGCCTCACCCTGAGTAGGCGCGAAGCGCCGTCTCGAATGCGCGCGGTAAACCGCGCGTGGGTGGGCAACAAGCACCACGTTTGCGGCCCATCCTTCGAGACGCGGCCCTGCGGGCCGCTCCTCAGGATGAGGTAATCGCTCAAGTCACGCATCGTTACGCCTGATGATCAAGTTACCCGCCGCGTCAGTCTCGAAATTGTGCTGCGGTGGCACGACGGTGGTCGAGTCCATCTGCAGCACGATGGCGGGGCCGGCGATGTGCTCGCCGACCGGCAGCAGGTCGCGGCGATAGAAGGTCGTGGGATAGTCGGCGAGCTTGCCCTCGACCCGGAACGTGCCGGTGCCCTCGCGCACGCGCGCGGCATCCACGGACTTGGCTGTGCCCACGGTGGGCTTGGCGATCTTGGCGGCGCTGGCCGCGCCCACCAGGCGCAGGTTGACGATCTCGATGCCGGAGTCGGCGAAGTGATGGCCGTATTCGCGACGATGCACCTCGTGGAAAGTCTCGAAGACCCTGGCCAGCACCTTGTCGTCGAGCGGCCCGTCGGGGATCGGCACCTTGAGCTCGTAGCCCTGGCCGACATAGCGCAGGTCGCCGCGGCGCTCGAAAGTGACGTTCTTGAGGTCGATGCCGTCGGCGGTGAAGCGCTCGGCCAGCTCCTTCGCCATTGCGGCGAAGTCGGCATTGATGCGTGCGAGGTCGGCGGCGCCCGAGACCTGGAACGAGGTGCGGATGGCGTCGTAGCGCAGATCGCTGATCAGCAGGCCGACGGCGGATGTGATGCCAGGATGCGGCGGCACGATCACCTCGGGAATGCCCAGCATGTCGGCAACCTCCACGCCATGCAACGGGCCTGCACCGCCGAACGCCACCAGGGCGTAATTGCGCGGATCGATGCCCTTCTGGACGGTGCGTGAGCGGATGGCATTGGCCATGTTGGCGTTGATCACGGTGATCACGCCCTCGGCCGCCTCGCGGTCGGTCATGCCGAGCTCACGCGCCAGTTCGCCGATCACACGCCGCGCCGCGACCTCGTCGAGCGACATGCTGCCGCCCAGGAAGTTGCCGCGATCGAGGCGGCCCAGCACGACGTTGGCGTCGGTCACGGTGGCGCGGTTGCCACCGCGGCCGTAGGCGGCAGGTCCCGGCACGGCGCCGGCCGAGCGCGGCCCGACCTTGAAGGCGCTGGCCTGGTCGACGAAGGCGATCGAGCCGCCGCCGGCACCGATCGTGTGCACGTCGATCATGGGCACCAGCACGGGGAAGCCCGCGATCCAGGTGTCGCGCGCCGTCGCCTCGCCGAAGCCGCCTTGCGTGACGATGCCGATATCGGCCGAGGTGCCGCCGATGTCGAAGGTGATCAGGTTCCGCCGGCCCGACAGGCCGCCCGCCCAGTCGCCGCCGATCACGCCGGCCGCCGGCCCGGAGAGCAGGGTGAGCACGGGCCGCTCGGCCACCATGCTGGGTGTGGCGACGCCGCCGTTCGAGGCCATGATGCGCAAGTCGGCCTTGAAGCCCGAGGCGCCGATCTCCGATTCCAGCCGCGTCACGTAGTTGCGCACCTTGGGGCCGACGAAGGCGTTCATGGCCGTCGTCGTGAAGCGCTCGAATTCGCGGAACTGCGGCGACACCGACGACGAGGTGGTGGCGAAGCACTCGGGATATTCCTCGCGCACGATCGCCAGCGCGCGCGCCTCGTGCGCAGCATCGAGGTAGGAGAACAGGAAGCAGATGGCGATCGCCTGCACGCCTGCTTCTTTCAGCTCGCGCACCGCCTGGCGCACGCCGGCTTCGTCGAGCGGCTCCAAGACCTCGCCCTTGGGCGGCACCAGCCGCTCCTTCACTGTCTTGCGATGGCGGCGCTTGACCAACGGCCGATCCTGCCAGGGGATATCCTGCATGATCGAGTAGTGCTGCGGCCGCTGATGGCGGCCGATATGAAGGATGTCGCGATAGCCGCCGGTCGTGATCATGCCGGTGACGGCGCCGTCATGCTCGAGGATGGCGTTGGTGGCGATCGTGGTGCCGTGGAACACCACGTCGATGGTCTCGCGCGGGATACCGTATTTGTCGCAAAGCGCCATCAGGCCCGCGACCACGCCGCGCGAAGGATCGTCCGGGGTTGTGGACACCTTGTGGACAGCCGTCTCGCCGGCCTCGGTGTCGGCATAGATCAGGTCCGTGAAGGTGCCGCCCACGTCGACGCCGATCAGTCTCATACGCTTCACTCCCTGGGATGCCCGGCAGGCAGCAAGACCCGCGCCAAGGCATCGAGACTAACTCATTGCTGGGAGCGCGCCACTAGAGGTGGAGTAAACTCCGCCGTAGTGGCGCGTCTTTGGAGCGCGGGCCTCCGGCCCGCTCATGATCTACCGCGTGCTGGGCTGGGAGGCCGCCTGGTACAGCTCGGCGTTCGGCGCCCATCTCACCTGGACCCTGCCGTTCGGGCTTCTGATCATGTTCGCCGTCTTCAACCGCTTCGACCAGCGCTACGAGGAGGCCGCGCGCGACCTCGGCGCCACCTCGTGGCAGACCATCCGCTTCGTGGTCGTTCCCATCCTGCTGCCGAGCCTCATCGGCGTCGGCCTGTTCGGCTTTACACTGAGCTACGACGAGTTCGCGCGCAGTCTCTACACGTCGGGCACCTTCAACACCCTGCCGCTCGAGATCTACGGCATGACCACCAACGTCACCACACCGGTGCTCTATGCCCTGGGTACCGTGACCACGGGCGTGTCGTTCCTGGTGATCGCGCTGGCGCTGGTCTCCTTCGCCTGGGTGCGCCGCCGCCGCCAGCGCCACGGCAGCGATGCCGGCAAGGCGGCATGAACGCCCCTCTGAGCATGAGGCGCCGCGCCCGCGTGCTGCGCCTGCCAACGGCCGGCCCGCAGGACACCGCGCCGCTCGCCAACGCCATCGACCGCGGCGAGATCGATCCCGCGACCATTGCCGCCATCGTCGGCAAGACCGAGGGCAACGGCTGCGTCAACGATTTCACCCGCGGCTATGCCACGCTGGCGCTGAAGCTGTTGCTGGCCGAGCGCCTGAAGTGCCCGATGGCCGATGTCGAGGCCCGCGTCGCCATCGTCATGTCGGGCGGCACCGAGGGCGGGCTGTCGCCGCATCTGCTGGTGTTCTGCCGCGAGGTGGCGGCGTCTGCGGCGTCGGGCCCGCGACTCGCCATTGGCATCGGCCTCACACGAGCTTTCAAGCCCGAGGAGATCGGTCTCACCGCGCAGATCGGCGCGACTGCCGAGGCCGTCGCCTCTGCCATGAAGGACGCCGGTATCGCTGCCACCGCCGACGTGCATTTCGTGCAGATCAAGTGTCCGCTCCTCACCAAGGAGCGCATCGAGGAGGCCAAGCGCCGCGGTGCCACCGTGGCGACCGATGACACCTACCATTCGATGGCGCTGTCGCGCGGCGCCTCGGCGCTGGGCGTCGCTCTGGCGCTGGGCGAGATCAAGGACGCACCTGAAGCTGCCGTCTGCCACGACTGGTCGCTCTATTCCAAGGTCGCCAGCACTTCGGCCGGCGTCGAACTCCTGCGCAACGAGATTGTCGTGCTGGGCAACTCGACGGCATGGGCAGGGGACCTGGTGATCGATCACGACGTGATGAAGGACGCCATCGACGCCGACGCCGCCCGCCGCCTGCTCGCCCGCCTGGGCGGCGAGACGGTCGCCGTACTGGCCAAAGCCGAGGCGGCGCCGTCGGGCGAGATCCGCGGCCGGCGCCACACCATGCTCGACGACAGCGACATCCATTCGACGCGCCACGCCCGCGCCATGGTGGGCGGCGTGCTGGCCGGCGTGATCGGCGACACGCTGCTCTACGTCTCGGGCGGCGCCGAGCACCAGGGCCCGCCGGGCGGCGGGCCGGTGGCGATTATCGCGAAGGTCTAGCGTCTCGAATTCTGGTGGCTCGTCACGGAGGTTTTGACGGGCTGGAGTTGAGTCTCGCAAGGATTTACAGATCCCGGGCCCGATGAGGATCGTGATGAAGCCGTTGCGCGGCCTGTCGCCTGCCGGGGCGTCGTGTTGGCGTTGACAGCATTGCTGGCAACACAAGGAATGGCGTGATCGTCCGCTCGGCCCGCCAGATGGGGCCCTCTACGGAGCCCAAAAAGTCGCGAAAACGAAACGGGCGGCCGCGCACTTCAGTGCTTGACATGAATGCACTTGAGTTATAATATCGGCCTGTTGCGTTGCTTCCTCGCGTTGTCGCTCTATGCATCGTCGATCCGAGACCAAAGGTCGGGCCGGGCTCGGGCTCGGCTCATCGATGCGGCGATTCCGGTTGCGAAATTTGCGTAACTATCCGAACTCGGAAGGAGGCCCCAACCCATAGGGGGTACGATCTCAAAGCGCCACCAGGCTCTCTGTCGGAAATACCGGAAATACCGGAAAATCCTCGCACCGCTGACGGCAGTGCATGCACCGCTCGGTGGCTTCTCAGCCAGTCGGCGGCCGACTGGTATCGGGTGCGGCCAGCGTGCCGAGCAGACGAACATCCTCCAGCGCCTCGAGGCGGTCGACCGTCTCGATCAGGCGGGCGGAGGTATCCGGCGGCAGCGGCGTTGCGGAGAACTCCACGCAACGGCGGAACTTGGCGAGATGCTGCTCCGTTGTCAGCGGCCGCGCCGGGTTGGCGAGCATTGCCTCGCACGACCACGCGAGCTCGTTGCCATTGCGCAGCCGCACGACGACGTGCTGCGGCACCAGGGCGTTGGGGTCGACATTGCCGTCGTTCGTGACGCTGACGCGGCGCGCGAGTTCCTGCGTCGCGGGATCGTCGAGGGAAGCGCCGCGAAAATCGGCCAGATCGAGCACGGCGTTCTGCAACACCCGCGCCACCGCCCAGGCCATGCAGAGGCGCGTGTAGCTCGCGCCCGCATCGGGCCGCGCCGGACGGCCGACCAGTCGCACGATCAGGGGTGGCGCGCTGATCTCGACCGCGGCCACATCGGCGGCCATGAAGCCGTGCTTCTGCTGCAGCGCCATGACGCCTTCGATGCCGCCATGGGTCGCGCGGCCCGCCGGAAACGGCTTGTGGCTGAACTCGGCGATGCGCCAGTCGCGGCCCAGGCTCTCCAGCACGGGCGCCGGCGCCGGCTCGCCCTCGAACAGGGCGAGATAGCCGAAGGGTCCTTCGAAGACCGCGTCCGGCGTCGCGAAGCCGAGGCGTGCCAGCTCGCAGGACTGCACGGCGGCACGCGCATTGAAGGCGAGCTGGGCCGGCAGGACCGGGCTACCCTCGACATGCGCCTGCATGGTGCCGCTCGCCTGGGCGAGCTGCCAGGCGAAGGCCGCCTGCAGTGCCTCCTTGTCGAGGCCGAGCAGGCGCGCCGCCGCCGCCGTCGCGCCGAACCCACCGGCCGTTCCGGGACGGAAGAAGCGGAAGCCCGCGCGCGAGGCGAGGCCAAGGCCGGCCGCGATATCGACGCCGACGGCGATCGCGGCGATCAGCTCTGCGCCGCTCGCGCCGCCGCGCATCTCGGCGGCCGCCAGCGACGCCGGAAGGACCGTCGCCATGGCGTGCACGACCGCGCCCTCGTGCAGACCATCGTATTCCTGGTTGTGCATCTGCCAGGCGTTCATGAAGGCGGCAGTGGGCGCCGACAGGCGGGCTGCGCGGCCCCACACCGGCACGGCCGGCGCGCCCCAGCCGGCGGTGACGCGCAACAGGCCCTCGGCGCCCTCGACCGAGGAGCCGGCGATGCCGACGCCCAGGCTGTCGAGAACGAAGACCTTGGCCCTCTCCACGGCGACCGCCGGCAGGTCGGCGAAGCGCGTATCGAGGGCGTGGCTGGCGAAGCGGGCGGCGGCGGACATGGGGCCGGCACTTTACACGAACGGTCGCGTCGAACACTTGGGCCGCGATCTGCGCGGGAATAAGCTGACGGCATGAGCTCCGACCTCTACGCGCGCCTCGGCGTCCGCCGCCGCATCAACGCCGCCGGCGCGCTGACGCGGCTGGGCGGCGCGGTCATGGCGCCGGAGGTCGTCGAGGCGATGGCGACCGCCTCGCGCGCGTCGGTCGATATCGGCGAACTGCAGGATGCCGCCAGTGCGCGCGTCGCCGAGGCGACTGGCGCCGAGGCGGGCCTGGTCACGACCGGTGCCGCTGCCGCGCTGACCCTGGCGGCCGCGGCATCGATCGCACGTTGGGACGCGGCGAAGATGGCCGCGTTGCCTCATGCCGATGGCTTCCCGCGCGACATCCTGGTCCCGCGCACCCATCGCACCGGCTACGCGCATGCGCTGGCGGCATCCGGCGCGCGCCTGGTCGATATCGGCCACAACGACCGGGGCACGGGCGCCGGCGTGCGTGGTCTGGAAGCGTGGGAGATCGAGGCCGCGCTGTCGCCCTCGGTCGCGGCCATGGCCTTCTCGGCCAATGCCATGAACCTTGCCGACCTGCCGACGGCAGTCGCCGCGTGCAGCGCTGCCGGCATCCCGCTGATCGTCGATGCTGCCGCGCAACTACCTCCGAAGGAGAACCTCAAGCGCTTCATCGCCATGGGCGCCGATCTCGTCGCCTTCTCCGGCGGCAAGGCGCTGGGCGGGCCGCAGGCCTCGGGCATCCTGGCGGGCCGCCGCGATCTTGTGGCCTCGGCGCTCCTGCAGCAGCTCGACATGGACGTGGCGCCCGAGACCTGGACGCCGCCCAGGCTGGTCGACCGCGCCAACCTGCGCGGTGTGCCGCATCACGGCATCGGCCGCGGCTTCAAGGCGGGCAAGGAGGAGATCGTCGGCTTGCTGACCGCCCTCGACCGCTTCGTGAAGACCGACGATGCGGCCGACAATGCGCGGCTCGAGGCGCGGCTGAAGGCGATCGCGGTCGAGCTGAACGGCCACAAGGCGACGTTGGTGCCGGCATCTGGAGATTGTCGTGCCGGACGCGCTGGCGCTCAGCGCCCATCTGCAGCGTGGCGACCCGCCGGTGCACCTGTCCGAGCGCCACGCCGCGCGCGGCGTGCTGACGCTCGATCCGCAGGTGCTGCAACCGGAGGACGACGCCGGGCTCGCGGCGGCGCTGAAGGCGGCTCTCAGGGTCGGAGGCTGACTCCGACCCTGTCGCCGGTCACCGATCAGGCGGCCTTCAGGATGCCGAGCTGCTGCAGCGCGGTCACACCGTCGTCCAGACCGATCTCTTCCTTGACCTTGCCGTTCTCGACACGAAGCACGGTCGTGCCGGTGAACTGCATCTTGCGGCCGGACGCGGCGGGCAGCGAGCCGATGAGGAAATCGCTGAAAGCGGGGCCGGTATGCGTGCCGCCGCCCTTCCATTGGCCGACCACGTAGTCGCCCTCGGCGATGAGGTCGGCGGCGCCGCCGAACTCGAGGTCGGGAAACGCCTGGCGGAAGTCGGTCATGAATTTCTTCACGTCCTCGCGGCCGCGCCGGGGTGCATGCAGGGAGTACTGCAGCAGGATGTCGGGGGCGGCGAGCTCGTCGACGATCTTGGGATTCCAGGGATTGCCCCAGAACTCCGTGAACCAGCGTCCGACGATGGCCTTGTTTTCCTGTTCCTTCGACATGGTGATCCTCGTGTTGTTGTGACGAGGGCACGCTAGGCGATCGATGTCTTGCGCCGTTATCCGCCTGCTGACCGGAATTGCTCAGGGGCTTTGCAGCTACACGTTCGCGCTCGCGCTCGTCGACGGGTATGGAGCGCACCGAGAAACCCTGATTCAGCAGGAACTTGCGCGTGTCCCGGTAGTTTGCGGCGTTGTAGTCGGTTTTTTGTCGGGCGCGGATTTGCCGTTCCTGTCGTCATCGGCTCCGAACGCCAATACGGTGCGAATTTCGCCGTTGCCGTCGGTCATCCGAAGCACAGCCGTAGCTTGTCGCGATTTCCGACGCTACGTTTGGCTGATGCGACTGAGAACACACAACCGTTATGACTACGTGCCTCTGCGCGGCCGCGCCGACTACACTTGGCCGAACGGTCGACGGCTCGCCGTCTACTTTGCTCTCAATCTCGAGCATTTTTCCTACGGCGAAGGGCTCGGTGCGGAACTGGCGCCGGGCGGGCCGCAGCCCGACATTCTCAACTTTGCATGGCGCGATTATGGCAATCGCGTCGGCGCCTGGTACATGCTCGACGCCTTCGATGCACTGCAGTTGCCGATGGCCGCGCTGGTCAACAGCGCGATGTACGACTATGCGCCGGCCCTGGTGGCGGCCTGCCGCGCGCGCGGCGATGAAATCGTGGGCCACGGCCGCACCAATGCGGAACGCCAGGGCGATCTCGACGAAGCGGCCGAGCGCGCCTTGATCGGTGAGGCAACGACTCGCCTGACGGAAGCCGAAGGCCGCTCTCCGGACGGCTGGCTGGGCCCCTGGATCTCGCACAGCCATTTCACACCCGATCTGCTCGCCGAAGCCGGCTACCGCTACC
>WHTW01000157.1 GCA_009377525.1 Rhodospirillales bacterium | reverse complement strand
CAAGGGCATGGCCAAGGACGTGCCGCTGGAGACGATCTTCCGCGGCGTCACGCCGTTCATCGTCGCGCAGGTCATCCTGATCCTGGCGTTGATTGCGTTTCCAGGGATTGCCTTGTGGCTACCGTCGACGATGGCCCAGTAGGGCGTGGTTCATCGAGGGAGTTCGTCGCGCTCCTTCATCAGAAGCCGGAGTCTCTCCTCCTGCTCGGCAATGCGCTGCGACAGCAGCTCCTCGCTGGCGGCACCCGCCGATGACGCCGCCTGTTCGACGAGCTCGCGCAGGTTGGCGCGCACGATCGCGATGCGATTGTCGAGTTCCGTGACGGGCGCAGGCGGGGGCACGGGCGGCGCCACGGCGGCCCTCGGGGTCGCCACCGGATTCTTGGCGGCCACCCGCCTGCTGCGGGTCTGAACGGCCTTCTTTGCCGCCACCCGCCGCTTGGGAGTCTTTGCGGCCTTCTTCGCCTTGACGTGGGACTTGCGCGTCTTCGCCGCCTTCTTGGCAGCGGACTTCCTCGATCCGGACTTCTTCCTAGCAGCCATGGGCATCTCCCAGCGGTTGCGAAACTCTATCGTGCCTGGCGGTCCGCGACAAAGCCCAAGTCGTGGCCGGCAGTTGGCAAGCCGCCGCCGGTCGTCCATCAAGGGCCGATGGACTTCGAGCTCAAGGACCGGACCTGCCTGGTCACGGGCGCCAGCGCCGGTATAGGTGCCGGCATCGCGCATCTCCTGGCCGAGCAAGGCGCGCGGGTCGCCGCCACGGCGCGGCGCGTCGACAGGATCGGGCGGCACTGCAACGTCACCCCGATCGCTGCCGACGTCACCTCGGCCGATGATCTTGCCCGCCTCGCCCAGGACGCCGCCGCGGCCCTCGGCCAGGTCGATATCCTGGTCAACTGCGCCGGCGGCTCGCGGCCGACGACGATAGATGCCGACGAGCACTTCTGGGAGGAGGCCTTCGCGCTGAACTTCACCTCGGCGCGGCGCCTGACAACGGCGCTGCTGCCCGGTATGCGCCAGCGACGGTGGGGCCGTATCATCAACATCAGCGGCACCATGGAGCCGCGCGGCATCAATGCCGCGGTGGCTGCCAAGGCGGCGCTACATCTGTGGGCCAAAGGCCTGGCCTGCGAGGTTGCGGCCGAGGGCGTCACGGTGAACACCATCCAGCCCGGCCGCATCAACAGCGAGCAGATCCTCGAGAAGCTGCATCCCACCGAGGAGGCCCGCCGCACCTTCATCGAGCGCAACATCCCGATCGGCTATTTCGGCGAGCCCGAGGACGTCGCCCATCTCGTCGCCTTCCTCGCCTCGCCGCGGGCGCGCTACATCACCGGCACGGTGATCCCGGTCGACGGCGGCATGCGCCACGCGGCGCACTGAGCATGGCGAGCCGACAGGAGCGCCAGATGCGGCTCGGTGTCTTCGTGCAAACGCCTGGCCACCACGTCGCCGGCTGGCGCCACCCCGATGCCGTGGCCGACGGTTGGCCCAACCTGCCGCTGATGAAGCACATCGCGGCCACCGCCGAGCGCGGCAAGTTCGACATGTTCTTCCTGGGCGACGGTTTTGCCACAGGCTACGGCGAGCATCCCTCGACCATCGGCAAGTTCGAGCCGCTGACGCTTTTGTCGGCGCTGGCGATGACCACCAACAGGTTGGGGCTCGCGGCCACGGGCTCGACCACCTACGCCGAGCCCTATCATGTCGCCCGCTCGTTCGCCTCGCTCGATCATCTGTCGGGAGGCCGGGCGGCGTGGAATGTCGTGACCACCGCCTATTCCAAGTCCGCCGCTGTGTTCGGCCGCCAGCATCCGCCCCATGTCGAGCGCTATGCCATGGCCGAGGAGTTCGTCGAAGCCTGCCGCATCCTGTGGGACAGCTGGGCCGACGATGCCTTCGTCGCCGACAAGAAGGCCGGCCTGTTCGTGCGGCCGGGCAGCCTGCACGTGCCCTCATTCAAGGGGAAATACTTCGCGGTCGAAGGCGGGCTGAACATGCCGCGCTCGCCGCAGGGCCATCCGGTGCTGATCCAGGCGGGCTCCTCCGGCCCCGGCCAGGCGCTGGCGGCGCGCATCGCCGACGTCGTGTTCACCGCCCAGAACGACCTCGACGAAGCGCTCGCTTTCTATCGCAGCGTGAAGGCGCAGGTCACCGGGTTCGGCCGCGCCGCCGACTCAGGCCTGGTGATGCCGGGCGTGTTCCCGGTGATCGGCCGCACGGCGGGCGAGGCGCGGGAGATCTTTGCCGAGCTCAACCGCAACATCGACACCGCGCAGGCCTTCACCGTGCTGTCCGAGCGGCTGGGCGCCGACATGTCGATCTATCCGCTCGACGAGCCCGTCCCTGCCCTGCCCGAGACCGAGCACCTCAAGAGCCGGGCGGCGCTGCTCTCGGCAATGGCCCGGCGCGAGAAGCTCACCCTGCGCGAACTCTACTATCGGGTGGCGGCGGCACGCGGGCACCTGCTGCTGATCGGCAGCGCCGTCGAGATCGCCGACGTGCTGGAACGCTGGTTCCGCGCTGGCGCCGCCGACGGCTTCAACGTCATGCCGCCTTTCTTCCCTGGCCAGTTCGACGCCTTCGTGGATCAGGTCGTCCCCCTGCTGCAGGAGCGCGGTTTCTTCCGAGCCGACTACGCCGGCACGACGCTGCGCGACCATCTCGGCCTGAAGCGTCCCGCCCGGCGTCCCTAGAACGTCACCTGGTCCGCCGTGACGACGTCGGCGAAGCCGTTGGCGAGCAGGCGATTGTGGTGGGCGATGATGCGCTCGGCGTCGATCACCGGCGTGTCGTAGGTCGTATGTCCGTCGGCCACGAGGATCACGCGATAGCCAAGCGCCACCGCACCACGACAGGCCGAATCGACGCACATCTCGGTCTGCATGCCGGCAATCACCAGCCGGTCGACCCCGGCGTCGGCCAGGCGTCGATGCAGATCGGTATCGTGGAAGGAACCACTGTGCCGCTTCTCGACGACGATCTCGCCGGGATGCGGAGCGACCAGCGGATGATGGGGCCAGCCTGCCGATCCCTTGGCGAGCACGTGGCCCGAGCCGCCATCGTGCCGCACATGGACGACCGGCCGCCCTTCGGCGCGGGCCCGGGCCAGCAGGCCGGCAATGCGGCGCACGACTTCTTCGCCGCGATGGAGCGGTTGGCGCACGGCGAACATGCCCTGCTGCACATCGACGATCATCAGAGCGCTCGGCATTGGGCGACTGTCGGAGAGAACGGCGCAGACGGAAAGCGGAATTGACGCACGCGCATTGACAGCGCCTAGTTTGCGAATAATTATCAATAGCATATCTTCAAGGAGCGAAAGATGGACCTTCGAACACAGGCAGCTGCCCCCTCCTCCGGCCAGACGAGGGCTGACGGCCCCGTCGTCGACTTCCCCGTAGCCGACAGCACGGCCCTGCTGGCTGGTCAGCGCGAGCTGCGGATCCGGCACGGCAGTGACACCTACCGTCTGAGGCTCACCGCGTCGGGGAAGCTGATCCTCACCAAGTAGCGGCGCGGCGGGATTTCGGCCTGGAAATCAAGGCGTTGGCGGGCGCGCGCAGACGTCCACAAAGGGCCACGTTCGGCTCTTGCGTCCTGTGGTCCGACTCCTGATATAACCGCGTCGAGGGGCCGGTGTGGGCGGAGCAGTCGCCAAACCGGTCAGATCCGGAAGGAAGCAGCCGTAACGAATTCGCTTCGGGTCATGCCGGTCTCTCACCTGTCGCTCGGCGCGCGCCGCCGCCGGCGCAGGCGGCCGGGCGCGACGACCGCCGGGCCTCATGGGGCCACGGCGCGTTTCGGGTAGGACGCTCGCCATGCCGGAAGCCAAGGATACGCTTCCCTATCGGGTCCTCGCCCGCAAATACCGTCCTGTCGATTTCACCACCCTGGTCGGCCAGGAGGCGATGGTGCGCACCCTGCGCAACGCCATCGCCACGGGCCGCATCGCCCATGCCTTCATGCTCACCGGCGTGCGTGGCGTCGGCAAGACCACGACCGCCCGCATCATCGCCCGGGCGCTGAACTGCATCGGCGCCGACGGCAAGGGCGGTGCGACCGTCGATCCCTGCGGCGTCTGCGACAACTGCAAGGCGATCACCGAGGACCGCCATGTCGACGTGATCGAGATGGACGCCGCCTCGCGCACCGGCATCGACGACGTGCGCGAGTTGATCGAAGGCGTGCGCTATCGGCCGGTGTCGGCGCGCTACAAGGTCTACATCATCGACGAAGTGCACATGCTGTCGGAGAAGGCGTTCAACGCCTTGCTCAAGACGCTGGAAGAGCCGCCGCCGCATGTGAAATTCCTGTTCGCCACCACCGAGATCCGCAAGGTGCCGGTCACCGTGCTGAGCCGTTGCCAGCGCTTCGACCTGAAGCGCGTGCCGCAGCAGGCGCTGATCGACCATTTCAGCAAGATCGCCGGCGCCGAGAAGGTCGAGATCTCACCCGAGGCGCTGACGCTTTTGGCGCGCGCGGCCGACGGCTCGGTACGCGACGGCCTTAGCATGCTCGACCAGGCGATCGCCCATGGCGGCGGCGTGGTCGACGCCGCGCAGGTGCGCGACATGCTGGGCCTGGCCGACCGCAGCCGCGTGCTGGAGCTGTTCGAGAAGACCATGCGCGGCGACGCGCCGTCGGTCGTGGCGGCACTGGCCGAGATGCACGATTCGGGCGCCGACCCGGTCGTCATCCTGCAGGACCTGCTCGAGCTCACGCACTGGGTGACAAGGCTCAAGGTGGCGCCCGAGGCCGCAGCCGCCTCGGCCGACAGCGAGCGCGCCCAGGGGCTGGCCATGGCGGGCAAGCTCTCGATGGCATCGCTGACGCGGGCCTGGACGCTCCTGATGAAGGGTCTGCAGGAGACGCTGTCGGCGCCCTCGCCGCTACGCGCCGCGGAGATGGCCCTGATCCGCCTGTGCTACGCCGCCGACCTGCCCTCGCCGTCCGATGCCATCAAGGCCCTGCGGAACAGCACGGCACCCGGTCCTGCGGCTGCGGGTGTCGCGGCAGCCGCACCGCGCGGCGGCGGTGGTGGCGCTGCTGCACGTCTGGCGGCCCAGCCGGTCGTCGCCACGGCAAGCCAGCCGGCGGCAGCAACGCCCAACCCCAAAAGCTTCACCGAGATCGTGGCCCTGTTCGAGGCCCGCCGCGAGGCTCGCCTGGTGCACCATCTCATGCATCATGTGCACGAGGTGCGCTGCGAGCCGGGCCTGATCGAGTTCCGGCCGCAGCCCAAGGCACCGCCGGATCTGGCGCCGCGTTTCAGCGAACTTTTGAGCCAATGGACGGGCCGGCGCTGGATTGCCACGGTGTCGTCCGCCCCCGGCAAGCCCACGCTCAACGAGCAGAAGGCGGCCAAGGGCGACGAGCTACGCAGCCAGGCGGAGAACAATCCGTTGGTCCAGGCCATCCTGAAGACCTTCCCCGGCGCCCGGCTGGACGCGGTGCGGCGCAAGGGCGAGCAGGCCTCGCTGGTGGCGGGCCTGGTCGAGGCCGGCGAAGAACCACCGGCCGGGGAGGAGTATCCTGCCGACGACGACATTCCGGAAAGCGAGTACTGATGTTCGACAAGCTCAAGGATCTCGGCGGCCTGATGCAGCAGGCCCAGGCCATGCAGCAGAAGATGCAGGAGCTGCAGGCGACGCTGGAACGCATGGAGATCGTCGGCTCCTCGGGCGCCGGCCTGGTCAAGGTGACGGTCAACGGCAGGAACGAGACTCGCAAGGTCGAGATCGACGCCTCGCTGTTCGTGCCCGCCGACAAGGGTGTGGTCGAGGACCTGATCGTCGCCGCCGCCAACGACGCGCGCACCAAGGTCGAGCAGACCGTGCAGGAGCAGATGCGCAGCATCACCGGCGGACTGCCCCTGCCGCCGGGCTTCAAGCTGTGACTGCGGAGCGCGGACCTCCAGGTCCGCTCAAGCTCATGATGCGGACCTGGAGGTCCGCGCTCCGATGAACGGCCCAGAGATAGAACGCCTGATCCAGCTGCTCGGCCGGCTGCCCGGGCTGGGCCCACGTTCCGCCCGCCGCGTGGCGCTGCATCTCCTGAAGAAGCGCGAGACGCTGATGCAACCGCTCGGCACCGCACTGGCTGACGCGGCCCGGGCGATCCGCGCCTGCGCGACCTGCGGCAACCTCGACACGATCGACCCGTGCTCGATCTGCGCCAATCCGAATCGCGACCAGGGCATGATCTGCGTCGTCGAGGATGTCGGCGACCTGTGGGCCATGGAACGCGGCAAGATCTTCCGCGGCCTCTATCACGTGCTGGGCGGCTCGCTGTCGGCGCTCGACGGGATCGGCCCCGACGAGCTCAACATCGCGGCCCTGGTGAAGCGCGTCGCTGCGGGCGGCGTGCGCGAGGTGATCGTCGCCACCAACGCCACGGTCGACGGTCAGACCACCGCTCACTATCTCGCCGAGCGCCTCGGCGAGCTCGACGTGCCCCTCACCCGCCTCGCCCACGGCGTGCCGGTGGGCGGCGAGCTCGACTGGCTGGATGACGGCACGCTCGCCACCGCGCTCAAGGCGCGGCGCGCGCTGTAACGGACATCCCATGAGCACCGACGTCATCGCCGCGATCGCCGTGGCCCTGGGCGCGGGCTGGGCGAGCGGGCTCAACACCTACGCCGCCGTGCTGGTGCTGGGTGCCGCGCAGCGGCTCGGCCTGGTGGCCCTGCCGCACGACCTGCAAGTGCTGGCATCGCCCTGGGTGATGGGCGTGGCGGTGATCCTGTTCGCGCTCAATTTCTTCGCCGACAAGATCCCCTACATCGACAGCATCAACGACATGCTGCAGACCTTCGTGCGCGTGCCGGCCGGCGCCCTGCTGGCCTACGGCGCGGCCGGCGGGCTCAGTCCGGAGGTCGCGGTGATCGCCGGCCTGCTCGGCGGCACCCTGGCCGCCGGCACGCACATCGCCAAGACCGGCACGCGGGCACTGATCAACACCTCGCCCGAGCCGTTCAGCAACATCGCCGCCTCCTTCGCCGAGGATATCGGCGTGATCGGCGGGCTGGCGCTCGCCATCGCCCATCCGATCACATTCTTGTGCTTGCTCGCCCTGTTCGTGGCCCTGCTCATCTGGCTGCTGCCCAAGCTGGTGCGGCTGGCGCTCGTGCCGTTTCGCCGGTTGGCTGGCAACCGACAAAGACCTTGACTCCGCGTCTCTCTGTCGACCTTGGTCGTACCGACTAGTGCTTTCCTTCGCAGGTGACCGCGGTACACTGTCCTAGAAGCAATGTTCATCCGTCAGAACATCCAGACCTTGCGGTTCTTCCGCACCACGCCGGCGATGCGCTGCCCGTATCTGCCGCACCGGCTGGAGACCAAGCTCGTCACCGAGCTCAGTGGACCTGACGCCATCTCGCAGCACGACACGCTCACCGATGCGGGCTTCAGGCGCTCGCACCACTTCGTCTACAAGCCCCTGTGCGAGGGCTGCCGCGCCTGCGTGCCGGTGCGCATCCGCGTTCGCGATTTTGAACCCAGCCGGGCGCAGAAGCGCATCCTGCGGCGCAACGAACACGTCCACGCGGTGGAGACCCAGGCACTGGCGACCGGCGAGCAGTACTCGCTATTCTCACGCTATGTGATGGCCCGCCATCGCGACGGCGACATGGCCGACATGGATTTCGACGACTACCGCGCCATGGTCGAGGAAAGCCCGGTCGAGACCGCCATCATCGAGTTCCGCGACGATTCAGCCGACGGCCGCCTGGTCGGCGCCTGCCTGGTCGATTGGCTGTCGAGCGGGGTGTCGGCGGTCTATAGCTTCTTCGATCCCCAGGACCCGCGGCGCGGATTGGGCACGCACATGATCCTTTGGCTGGCCGACGCCGCCGCCAAGCGCGGGCTGCCCTATGTCTATCTGGGCTACTGGATCGCCGACTCCAGCAAGATGGCCTACAAGCGCGCTTTCCGCCCGCTCGAATTCTTCGGCCCGGAAGGGTGGATGGAGCTGCCCACGGTGTAGGCAGCCGTTGGGCCGGTGAAGCAACTTGACGCAGCCTTGGCTCCCACCGAAGAGACCCGGACCCTAGCGTGGTTGTTCGCACCACGTTATGAGAAGGCCCCGCTTGCGAGCACGGGGGGTCGACAAGCAAGAACTCGCGCAGGGGAGGTGGGATGCGCGCATTGCTGGGTCTCAGCACCATCATTGACGTAATCAACGAGAAGATCGGTGTTATCTGTAACTGGCTGGTGCTGCTGGCCTGTCTGGTGAGCGGCGGCAATGCGATGTTCCGCTACGCCTACGACCTGAGCTCCAACGCCTGGCTCGAAGTGCAGTGGTACATGTTCGCCGTCATCGTGATGTTCGGCGCCTCATATACTCTGAAGCGCAACGAGCATGTCCGGGTCGACCTCCTCTACATGACGCTGGGCCGCCGTGGGCAGCTCTGGATCGACATCCTCGGCACCCTGATCTTCCTGCTGCCGACCTGCATCATCCTGGCCTGGCTGAGCTGGCCGTTCTTCATGCAGTCCTATGCCGTCAGCGAGCACTCCTCCAACGCCGGCGGCCTGTTGCGCTGGCCGATCAAGCTGGTCCTGCCGGTCGGCTTCCTGCTGGTGGCGCTGCAGGGCATCTCCGAGATCATCAAGCGTGTGGCCTTCCTTAACGGCGTTCCCGTCGAGAGCCTCGAAGCGCACTACGAGCGGCCGACGCAATGATCCCCTTGGAATGGATGCCCCCGCTGATGTTCGCGGGGCTGGTGGTCTTCATGATCATCGGCTACCCGGTGGCCTTCTCGCTGGCGGCTGTCGGCTTCTTCTTCGGCTTCCTGTCGATCGAGATGGGCTATTTCACGATGGCCTTCATGCAGGCCATCCCCGGCCGCGTGTTCGGCAGCATCCTGTCGAATGAGCTGCTGCTCGCCATCCCCTTCTTCACCTTCATGGGCGCCATCCTCGAGAAGTGCGGCCTCGCGGAGGACATGCTCGAATCGATGGGCCAGCTCTTCGGCCCGGTGAAGGGCGGGCTGGGCTACTCGACCATCATCGTCGGCTTCATCCTGGGCGCCATCACCGGCACGGTGGCGGCGCAGGTGATCGCCATGGCGCTGATCACCCTGCCGGTGATGATGCGCTACAAGTACGACATGCGTTACGCGACCGGCGTGCTGGCCGCGTCGGGCACCATCACCCAGCTCGTGCCGCCGTCGCTGGTGCTCGTGGTGCTGGCCGACCAGCTCGGCCGCTCGGTCGGCGACATGTATCTCGGCGCCTGGGGGCCGTCGCTGATGCAGATCGCGATCTTCGCGCTCTACACCTTCTATCTCACGCTGGTGAAGCCGGCCGCCCTGCCGCCGGTGCCGCGCACCCTGTTCGGCAAGGCCCTGCTGATCAAGTGCGCCTGGGGCATCATCCCGGCCGCCGTGCTGATCTTCCTCGTGCTGGGCACCATCATGATGGGCCTGGCGACGCCGACCGAGGCGGGCGCCATGGGCACCATCGGCGCCATCGTGTTGGCCGTGGTGCGCAACGCGCCGCTCACGTGGTTCGACCGCCTCACCTTCGGCGCCGGTTGCGCGGCCGCCGTCATTGGCACCTTGATCGGCATGGTCGCCTTCAAGTCGATTGCCTTCCAGGTCGCCTTCTCGATCATGTTCGCCGCCGTCGCCTGGCTGTGCTGGCGCGCCTGGCAGTTCAAAGAGCTGCGCGACCCGATCGTGCAGGCATTGCAGGCCACCATGCGCATCACCGCCATGGTCGCCTTTATCCTGGTCGGCGCGACTTGCTTTTCGATCACATTCGCCGGCGTCGATGGCGGCCAATGGGTCGAACACCTCCTGAGCGGCCTTCCGGGCGGCGTCTGGGGCTTCCTCATCGTCGTCAACCTGTTCATCTTTTTCCTGGCGTTCTTCCTCGATTTCTTCGAAATCGCCTTCATCATCGTGCCGATGCTGGCGCCGGTGGCGCAGAAGATTCTGACGCCGGTGGTCGGCGCCGACGCCGCCCTGATCTGGTTCGGCGTCATGATCTGCGTCAACGTGCAGACCTCGTTCATGCACCCGCCATTCGGCTTCGCCCTCTTCTACCTGCGCAGCGTGGCGCCCAAGGAGGTGAAGAGCTCGGACATCTATTGGGGCTCGGTCCCCTGGGTGCTGCTGCAGCTCATCATGGTGGCGATCGTGATCTTCGTGCCGCAGACGGTGACCGTCTTCCTCGATAAGCCGCACGGCGTCGATCCCAGCAAGGTGAAGATCGAGATCCAGGCGCCGCCGGCGGACGACGCGCCGCCGCCGGTCTTCGGCGCACCGCCAAAGAACTGATCGCTGGGGCGCGCGCGCCACTCGAGTGGCGCTCCCAGCAAAGAAAAAGCCCCGCCGGAAACGGCGGGGCTTTCTCTTTGTGCGTTCTTCTCTTAGCGGCCCTGGGCCGACATCGTGAAGTTGAAGTTGTCGAAGGTGTTCTCGGCGACGCGGAACCACAGGTTCTCGTCGGAGCGGAAGGCTTTCATGTTGTCGTAAATCTTCTTGAACTTCGGATCCTTGGCCGCGAGCTCGTCGTAGAACTTGTAGGCCTCGAGGAAGCAGGGCTCGAGGACCGTGCGCGGGAACGGACGGAGCTCAGTGCCCCCCGCCACCAGGCGACGCAGCGCCGCCGGGTTGCCGGCGTCGTACTTCGGCACCATCCAGGCGGTGACGCGGCCGGACGCCGCCTCGACCATGGCCTTGTAGGCCTTGGGCAGCTCGTCCCAAGCCTTGTTGTTGACGTAGAGCGAGCCGACCGACGCGCCTTCCCACCAGCCGGGGTAGTAGTAGTACTTGGCGACCTTGTTGAAGCCCAGCTTCTCGTCGTCGTACGGGCCGACCCATTCGCAGGCGTCGATCGTGCCCTTCTCGAGCGCCGGATAGATGTCGCCGCCGGCGATCTGCTGCGGCACGACGCCGAGGCGTGTGAGGATCAGGCCGGCGAAGCCGCCGACGCGGAACTTCAACCCCTTCATGTCGTCCATCGACTTGATTTCCTTGCGGAACCAGCCGCCCATCTGGCAGCCCGTGCCGCCGAAGGTGAACGAACGGAAGTTGTACTCCTTGTAGAAGTCGTTGATCAGCTCATGGCCGCCGCCGAACTCGAGCCAGGCATAGTACTGGCGCTGGTTCATCGAGAACGGCAGGCCGGTCTCGAACACGAAGTTCGGATGCTTGCCGAAGTAGTAGTAGGCGGCGGTCTGGCCGGCTTCGACGGTGCCGTTCTGCACCGCGTCGGCCACCTGCAGGCCCGGCACGATCTCGCCCGCTGCAAAGACGCGGATCTGGAACTTGTTGTCGGACATCTCGCCGATCAACTTGGCGAACAGCTCGGACCCGCCGTACAGCGTGTCGAGAGACTTCGGGAAGCTCGACGTCAGACGCCACTTTACTTCCGGCATGCTCTGCGCGATGGCCGGCGCTGCAACCGTGGATGCGACTGCTACTCCCGCGGCACCCACACCCGCGATCCTCACGAACCTTCTACGCTGCATCGATCTTTACCCTCCCTACAGGCAGCCCACATGGCCCCCTTGGCGGCAAAACACTGGCACGCAGAATTCTGTTTGGAAAGGCGACTTCAGTCGCAGGGCGGGCAACAGAAACCCCGCCGAAGCGGGGGTTCCCTCGATTCTACGATCAAACCTCACCGGCTCCATACATCCGTGCCATGAAGCCGTCGAAACCGCCTTCCGCGGGCAATGCGCAAAGAAAAAACCCCGCCGGAGCGGGGCTTTCAGACCGTCTGAAACGGCCTTCTGGGCTTAGAGCTTGTTGGCGGCCGACTGGCGCGCCATGAAGTTGTCGAAGGTGTTCTCGGCCACGCGGAACCACAGGACCTCTTCGTTGCGGAAGGGCTTCCAGGAATCGTAGACCTTCTTGAACTTGGGGTTCTTGGCGATGGTCTCGGCATAAAGCTCGTTGGCGGCGTTGAAGCAGGCCTCCATCACCGACTGCGGGTAGGGCAGGAACTTGGTGCCGGCCGCCACCAGCTCGCGCAGCGCCTTGGGATTCTGGGCGTCGTACTTGGCGACCGACCAGCTCACCGTGTCGCCGGCGGCGGCGGCAATCGCCTCCTTGTACATGGCCGGCAGCGCTGCGAAGGCCTTGTCGCCGCAGTAGAGCGAGAGTGCCGCGGCACCTTCCCACCAGCCGGGGTAGTAGTAGTACGGCGCGACCTTGTTGAAGCCGAGCTTCTGGTCGTCATACGGGCCGACCCATTCGGCCGCGTCGATCGTGCCCTTCTCCAGCGCCGGATAGATCTCGCCGCCGGCGATCTGCTGCGGCACCACGCCGAGCTTGGCCATCACCTGGCCGGCAAAGCCGCCGATGCGCATCTTCACGCCCTTCATGTCCTCTGGCGTCTTGATCTCCTTGCGCCACCAGCCGCCCATCTGGGCGCCGGTGTGGCTGATCAGGAAGGAGGTCATCTTGTATTCCTTGTAGAACTCGCGCATCAGCTCGAGCCCGCCACCGAAATACACCCAGGCATTGTGCTGGCGCGTGTTGAGCCCGAACGGCAATGCCGTGTCGAAGGCGAAGGTCGGATCCTTGCCGACGTAGTAGTACGAAGCGGTGTGACCGCACTCGACGGTCTCGTTCTGCACCGCATCGACGACCTGCAGGCCGGGCACGATCTCGCCGGCGGCGAACACGCGGACCTGGAACTTGTTGTCGGTGAGAGCGGCGACGCGCTTGGCGAAGAACTCGCCCGCGCCATAGATGGTGTCGAGCGACTTGGGGAAGCTCGAGGCCAGACGCCATTTCACCTCGGGCATCGACTGAGCGACGGCTGGTGCTGCGAGCGTGCCCGCGACGGCTGCGGCACCTCCGCCCGCACCGGCGGTCCGCAGGAACTTGCGACGTTGCATTAAGGAATTCTCCTGGAAGACTGTGCTGCCGCCCTCCCGGCGGCGGGGGTTTATGGCACTTCCCCCCGAACCGGCAAAAGCGTCCAGACGCCGCGTCCCGCACGGTCAGTGCATGAAGATCAGAGCAAGCGCCAGGGTGCCGAGGACGATGCGGTACCAGGCGAAGACGCCGAAGCCGTGCCTGCTGATGAAACGTACGAAGGGCTTCACCACGAGCAATGCGCAAACAAAGGCGGCGAAGAAGCCGAGCGCGATCGTGCCGCTGCCGTGCCAGTCGAGCGATGACCAGTTCTTGTAGAGGTCGTAGACGGTGGCGCCGATCATGGTCGGCATGGCGAGAAAGAAGGAGAACTCCGCCGCCGTCGCCCGATCCACACGAAAGACCCGCGCGCCCATGATGGTGGCGCCGGCGCGCGACACGCCGGGGATCATGGCCAGGCACTGGCACAGGCCGACCAGGAGCGCCGTCTTGAGGTCGATCTCGTCGAGCGACTTCATGCGCGGGCGTCGCGCGAAGCGCTCGATGACCAGGATGGCGATACCGCCCACGATCAGGGCCACCGCCACGACCTTGGGATCGAACAGCACCGACTTGATGTACTGGTGCGCGGCCACGCCGATCACGGCCGCCGGCAGGAAGGCGACCACGATCGCCGCGGCGAAGCGCAGCGACACCGGCTCGCGCTTCAGCACGCCCTGCACCGTCGTCCAGATCTTCAGGCGGTAGAGGAAGCAGACGGCGAGGATCGCGCCGAGCTGGATCACGATCTCGAACACCTTGCCCGGCGGTCCCTGGAAGCCCAGCACCTCCCCGGCGAGGATGATGTGTCCCGTCGAGGACACCGGCAGGAATTCGGTCAGGCCCTCGACGATGCCGATCAGCACGGTCTTCCAGATCAGCGTCAGGTCCATCCGCTCAGTCCTTGAAGCGCTTGGCGCGCGGCCATCCCTTTTCGGGCATGCGGCCGGCCTGGGCGCGCTCGCCGCGCCAGAACTTGAGCTCGCTGGCCGGGATGACGCGATTGGACCATGGCAGGCCATCCTCGAGCCGGAAGGCCTGGGCATCCGACAGCTGGTCGCCCTTGGATTTCTGCAGCAGCACGCCGCGGCCGCGGCCCATCTCCGGCACCTGCTCCGTCGGGAAGATCAGGAGCTTGCGGCCTTCGCTGAGCGCGGCGATCGAATCGGCATTCTCCGGCACGATGGCGATGGCCTGGGCCTTTTCCTTGTCGGCGAGGTTTAGCACCTGCTTGCCGTTCTTGGTCTGCGCCACGACCTCGTCCTCGGGCACGATGAAGCCGCGGCCGGCGTCGGAGGCCACCAGGAACTTGCGGCCACCCTTCAGGACTTCGAGTGTGAGGATGTCCTGCTCGTTGCCGAGCTCGATCATCAGGCGGATCGGCTCGCCATGGCCACGCGCGCTCGGCAGCTTGTCGCAGCCCAGGGTGTAGAAGCGGCCGTTGGTGCCGAACACCAGGATCTTGTCGGTCGACTGGGCGTGCACGGCAAAGCGTGGACTGTCGCCTTCCTTGTACTTGAGCTCCGACGCGGCCTTCTCGTCGAGATGGCCCTTGGCGGTGCGGATCCAGCCCTTGTCGGAGCAAACGATCGTCACCGGCTCGCGCTCGACGAAGTCCTCGACCGCATGCTCGACCTCGGCCGGCGCGTCGGCAAGCTCGGTGCGGCGGCGGCCGAGGGGAGTCTTGCCGCCGAACTTCCGCTTGGTCTCCTGAACCTCGTCGGCGATCCTGTCCCACTGCAGTTTCTCGTCCTTCAAGAGCGCCTTGAGGTCCTTGCGCTCGGCGGTGAGCTTCTTGTGCTCGCCCTTGATCTCGAACTCTTCCAGCCGGCGCAGCGCGCGCAGCCGCATGTTGAGGATCGCCTCGGCCTGCAGGTCAGTGAGCCTGAAGGCCTTGATCATCTTGGGCTTGGGCTCGTCCTCCTCGCGGATGATCTTGATCAGCTTGTCGAGGTTGAGGTACGCGATCAGGTAGCCGTCGAGGATCTCAAGCTGCCGCTCGATCTCAGCGAGCCGGAAGGTCGAGCGCCGCACCAGCACTTCGCGGCGATGGTCGAGGAAGGCCTGCAGCGCCTCGCGCAGGTCCATGACGCGCGGTGTGTTGTCCTTGTCGAGGACGTTGAGGTTGAGCGGAAAGCGGATCTCGAGGTCGGTCTGCCGGAAGAGCTGCTCCATCAGCAGCTCGGCCGGCACCTGGCCGGTCCGGGGCTCGAGCACGATGCGCACGTCGTCGGCCGATTCGTCGCGTACGTCCTCGAGGATCGGCAGCTTCTTGGCATTGATGATCTCGGCGATGCGCTCGATCAGCTTGCCCTTCTGCACCTGGTAGGGGATCTCGGTGACGATGATGCGGTACTGGCCGCGCGGCAGCTCTTCCTTCTCCCACTTGGCGCGCAGGCGGAAGGCGCCGCGGCCGGTCTTGTAGGCCTCGACGATCGACTCGCGCGGCTCGACCAGGATGCCGCCGGTCGGGAAGTCCGGTCCCTTCACCAGGTCGACCAAGGTGTCGATGCGGGCGTTGGGCGTCTTGATCAGGTGCAGCAGCGCATCGCAGAGCTCGCCGGCATTGTGCGGCGGGATCGAGCATGCCATGCCCACGGCGATGCCGGCGGCGCCGTTGGCGAGAAGATTGGGGAAGCCGCCGGGCAGCACGATCGGCTCCTCGGTCGAGCCGTCGTAGTTGGGGCGGAAATCGACGGCGTTCTCGTCGATACCGGCCAGCAGCGCCTCGGCGACCTCGGTGAGCCGCGCTTCGGTGTAGCGCATGGCCGCCGGGTTATCGCCGTCGATGTTTCCGAAGTTGCCCTGCCCCTCGATCAGCGGATAGCGGGCAGCGAATTCCTGGGCCAGACGCACCAGGGCGTCGTAGATCGACTGGTCGCCGTGCGGGTGATACTGGCCGATCACGTCGCCGACCACGCGCGCGCTCTTCTTGAAGGCGCTGTTGGGATCGAGCCGCAGCTGGCGCATGGCGTAGAGCAGCCGGCGATGGACCGGCTTCAGGCCGTCGCGCACGTCGGGCAACGAGCGCGCCATGATCGTGCTGAGCGCATAGGACAGATAGCGCTCGCTAAGCGCATCTCCGAACTGCACCGGCTTGACCACTGCCAGCGGAACGACGTTGGTGCTGCGTTTTGCCATTTACCGAGACTGAGGGGACTGACCGCGGTTCATGCCACAGCCATTTGTTGTTAGCGTTGCAGGGTTTCCATAAATCTCGCCCGCGCGGCAGGCAAGGGCTTGTTGTGTGGCCAAAAGACGTGGCGTTCGAGGAAATAGCCCGTCAAATCGAGGCCTTTGCGCAGCTCCTCATTGTCCGCCGGCAGGCCGCCGGTGGACAAAAAGGCCGGCAATTCGATCAGCTTCTCCTTGTAGGGCCCGGCGGCGGCGCGGCTCACCGCGCGCCCGGTCTTGGGCGAAACGTAGGCCAGATCCTCGGCGGCGCCGGTCGCCGCACACTTGGTGAGATCGAGGCCGAAGCCCAGCTCCTGCAGGAGCCCGAGCTCCAGCCGCACATAGATCACAGGCCAACCGGGATGGTCGAGCGCGCCCAGCAGGGCCGAGAAGCCGTCGAACATCGCCGGATGCGGTTCGCGCTCCGGCAGGGCGGCGTCGAGCACGGCGCAGGCCGCACTCAGCCCCGCCAGCTGGGCGGCATCGTCGAGCGCGTGCGCCGCATACGGCTCGCGCAGCTCGCCGGCGTAGTTGCCGAGCTGCTCGGCAAGACGGGCGCGCCAGCTCACCTCGACAAGATTGCCCGGCTGCCAAACCGGCCGCGCGCGCCGCGACCCGCCGCCCGGCACGAATCCGGCGTGGCGGCCGTGATCATGCGTCAGCAGTGCCACGACCATCCCGCCCTCGCCGTGCGGCCGCGCCGACAGCACAATGCCCTGGTCCGTCCACTCCATGATTTTGTGTATGACGGCTTTGACGGCGGCGCGCTAGTCTTACTGCGTCATAAGCGGAGGCGTTTTTTGCCGGAGGTTTCTTCGTGCGC
>WHTW01000156.1 GCA_009377525.1 Rhodospirillales bacterium | reverse complement strand
CTTCGCCGCCTGGCTCGGCCTCGTACCGCGACAGAACTCGACAGGCGGCAAGACGCGTATGGGCAGGATATCCAAAATGGGCGACGGATATCTCCGCAAGCTGCTCGTTGTCGGTATGACGGCGGTGATCCGGTCGGCTCGGCGCACGAGCGCGCCCGCCTTCGCCTGGACCAATGCTCTGCTCACGCGCCGGCCAGCGCGCCTCGTCAGCGTCGCACTCGCCAACAAGACGGCGCGGATCGCGTGGGCGATTCTGACGCGCGGCGAGATCTACCGCGCTCCGACAGTGGCTGCAGAGGGCTGATGAACGAAAGCTGATAGAGTTCACGAGTTGCGAGGGTGCCATGGCGTGATGGCGAACCGGTCGAGCCGGGACTGGGCAAGCCCGAGCAGTTCTCAGCGCTTCGAGCGCGCGAAACTGATTGGGACCTGGTCCGCGGACTTCCATCAAGGCCAGCGGTCATGAGCGCCGCGCAATTAGGCCGGACACATGAGCGCACCCGACCGCCTCGCCCTAACGCTAAGAAACTCCTTGCACCGCAGGGGCCGTCCACACATGAGAACTACGTTTGCGCTAGTGCTCTCTGATATTGCGACCGTGGGCTCGCAGCGGCGTTCGGGAGTATCCTGCGCCTGCCGAAGCTACGACGACCGCTCGCGGATTGCATCGCACGTAGTGCTCTCGCAGCGGACAGGAACCACGATCGTCTGGAGACATTGCCACCATAGGTTCAGATTTACGAAATGGATAAAGCCAATCAGGCCGTAGCTCAGACCGCTTCCCCCGGACTCCCGCGTGGCATCTGGGCCCTTGGTTTGGTCAGCATGTTCATGGACATCTCTTCGGAGATGATCCACAGCCTGCTGCCGGTCTTCCTCGTCACCGTGCTGGGAGCGAGCGCCGTGACGGTGGGGATTATCGAGGGCATCGGGGAAGCCACCGCCTCGATCTCCAAGCTGTTCTCGGGCTGGCTCAGCGACCGGCTTGGCAAGCGTAAGGCGTTGACCGTCATCGGCTATGGGCTCGGCGCCTTATCGAAGCCGCTGTTCGCGCTGGCACCGACGCCATCCTGGGTCCTGATCGCCCGTTTCTCTGACCGCATCGGCAAGGGCATCCGCGGTGCGCCGCGCGACGCTCTGGTCGGCGATCTGGCGCCGCCCGGACTGCGCGGCGCGGCCTATGGCCTTCGGCAGTCGCTCGACACCGTCGGCGCCTTTGCCGGCCCGCTGCTTGCCATGGCGCTGATGGCTCTGTTCGCCGACGACTTCCGCCTGGTCTTCTGGCTCGCTGTGGTGCCCGGGCTGATCGCTGTGGCAATTCTTGTTCTGGGCGTCCGGGAGCCGGCGCAGGCTCGACCTCTCGCGGACGCGCGCGTTCCGATCCGCTGGAGCGAGCTTGGACGGCTGGGCCGCCTGTTCTGGGGTGTCGTCGCCGTCGGAGCAGTGCTCACGCTCGCCCGCTTCAGCGAGGCCTTCCTGATCCTGCGCGCCGAGGACGCGGGTCTGTCGCTCGCGCTAATACCACTGGTGCTGGTGGTGATGAACGTCGTCTACGCCGCGTCGGCCTATCCAATAGGGGCGCTGTCGGATCGATATGATCGAACGCTGGTGCTCGCGGCGGGTTTCGTGGCGCTGATCCTCGCTGATATCGTTCTCGCTCTCGCATCTGGGATTTGGGGCGTGATGTTTGGCATCGGCCTTTGGGGGCTGCACATGGGCATGACCCAAGGGTTATTGGCAGCCCTCGTTGCCGATACGGCCCCGATAGACCTCCGCGGGACGGCGTTCGGACTATTCAACCTGGCAAGCGGAATGGCGCTCTTGCTCGCGAGCTTGATCGCGGGGCTTCTATGGGAGCTCGTAGGGCCTTCCGCTACATTCCTCGCAGGCGCGGCGTTTACCGCAATTGGTCTCGTTGGGACAGTCGCACTCGTGGGCCGGCGGGCAAGACGCAGACTCGACTGACCTCACCCTGGGCGAGCTATGGATTGCCAAAGAAAGATGTTCGATAGGTGACGACGACGACTGAAAAACGCGAAGGGCGGCGCATACCGCCCGGTCGGCCGAGCGCCGATACAGGACATTGCCGTCCGGTGTTAGTCGCACGGTCGCGACATGACCTGGACTCCGCCCGGGATGCCACCATTGTTTGCCGGCCACGGCCTTGAAGGGCGAGCACGGTCATACGCCGCCAGCTTGATCGCTCGAATCGTGTTTCCAGCAGATAGCGCGCCCTGCCCTATCCTTGGAGCGGCACCTTGTTCGGATAACGCGCGATGTAGGCGGATTTGATGAAGTCGTTGACGCCAAGCGAGCAGACGAGTGCGTAGCCGACGATCAATGCCGTTTGAAGCACAGGCAGCGGTCGCAATTCGGCCAGACCGTACGCGCCGATCAGTATCCCTAAGAATGCGTCGGAAAGGAGCGCTGCGGCAAGTATCGTGCTCGGTCGCGAGGCCCAGAATGCCCGACGCTCGCGAATCGACACGATAGAAAATAGCGCGAAGAATAACAGTGTCTGGAACGTGAATGTTTGCAACTGGCCGGGGTCGCTGCCGAGGTCGAAGCGCTGCCACCCAACGGCGAGCAGGCCCAGCGCCTCGATCAGCATGACTAGCCCGAGGAGAACGGCAAGCGTTACCAGCGGGCCGATGTTCCAGGTTTCCGGCTTCTGCGAGGGACGCACGTTGTCCGTCGAAAGCGCGATCTTGACGAAGTCCGTCATGAAGACGAGCAGGATCATCCCCAGCGCGGAAATGACGAACTTGCCAGTCACGAGAAACGCGATCACCACGAAGCCGGCCTTCAGGATGGTTCGACTCACCTTGTTGACGATCCAGGTGAGCACGCGCTGATAGATGGCACGCCCATTCTTGACCAGGTCAATGATGCCCCCGAGGCCTTCGGTCGTCAGCACCACGCTCGCCGCGCCCTTAGCGACATCGGTCGCGCCGCTGACGGCGATGCCGACTTCGGCCTGGCGCAGGGCCGGCGCATCGTTGACGCCGTCGCCGGTCATGCCGACGACATGGCCGGCTGTCTGCAGGCTCTCGACGACGATGAACTTGTCTTCCGGAAATACCTCTGCAAAGCCACTCGACCCTTGGACGAGTTCGGCCGCATGCGCCGGCGGCGCATCCTGCGCGGCGCGCAAGTCGGGGCCCCGAATAACTTCGCCAAGGCCGAGCTCGCGCGCGACCTCGCGTGCAACGGGAAGGGCATCGCCGGTCAGCATCTTCACCGTGACACCCAGCAAGCGCAGCTCGTCGATGAGCTGGCGCGAGTCGAGACGCGGCGCATCATAGAGAAGCGCGAGGCCGACGAACTGCAATGGCTCGTCACCATTTGTGCGCGCAACAGCCAGAACGCGGACGCCTTTTTGCGCCTCTTCCGTGGCGCGTGCCTCAAGGGCCTCAATCGCCGAAGCGTCGAGGCCCACAGCGTCCGCCACTGTGCGCAGTGCCCCCTTCATCACGCGGATCTTGCGCCCGCCGCTCTCGACGAGCGCTTCGGTGCGGCGGGTCTGGGGCGAAAAGGGTGTGAACGAATACGTCCTTTCCGTGCCCTGGAGCAGCTGGCGCTCCCGGGCCGCGCGCAGGAAGGCGAGATCGATCGGGTCCTGGTTCGCCTCGGTCGACGCCAGGGCGCCGTCGCGCACCACGTCGTCCTCGGTGAGCCCCGGCTGCGGCAGCGCGCCAGCAAGCGACAACCGGTTCATCGTGAGCGTCCCGGTCTTGTCGGCGCAAACGACATCCATGTTCGCTGCGTCCTCGGCGGCGCTGAGTCGCGTGACGAGCACCCCGTGGCGCGCAAGCTCCATGGACCCGATTGCCATGCTCACCGTGAACATCACCGGCAGGGCCACAGGCACGGCGCTCATCAGCAGCACCAGCGAGAGCGGCAGGATGTCGACAAGCTGCAAGCCCTCGACGAGCGAGGCGATGATGGCAACCGCAACGAGGATGCCAACGATGAGGAACAGCCACTTGACGACCCGCGTGATGACCGCTTCGACGTGCAGCTTCGGGTGGGCGCTTTCGACGAGCCGCGCGGTGCGACCAAAATAAGTCTGCACGCCGGTCGCGACGACCACGGCGGTCGCCTCGCCCTGTCGCACGATCGATCCCGAGTAGAGAGCGTCGTCGTTCGTCTTGGTGAGCTCCTGCGATTCGCCGGTCAGCACGGACTGGTCGACTTGCAGTGCCCCCTCGACAATCTGCACGTCGGCCGGAACGAAGTCGCCGGAACGGACCCGCACGACATCGCCGCGAACGAGATTCGGTGCCGGGATCGTCTGCCAGGCTCCGTCGCGGAGCACGCGTGCCGCCACCTGCAGCCGGTGGCGCAGCGCCGATACGGCAGCCGAGGCGCGCTGCTCCTGAAGGAAGCTCAGAACGGCGTTGACGACGAGAAGCGACAGAGCGACCCACAGGTCGGCCCATTTGTGCAGGATGAAGGACAGGAGGACGATCAGCTCGATCATCCAGGCCGACAGGCCCCAGAACTTCCGCGCGAGACGAGCGAGCAGATGGGCCTCCTCTTCCGGGACGTCGTTGGCTCCCTCCCGCTCGAGCCGTGCGGTTGCCTCCTCGCTTCGAAGTCCGGTCTCCCGGCTGGAGCCGAGAGCGGAGAGCGTGGCAGCAGCGGTTGTCAGGATGGGGCGCTCCCGTCGTTGTCCTGCCGGCTCTTGGCGTTCGTTCACTCCTTCGCTCGTATGACCAGAACGGGACAAGACGCGTGACGCATCACCCCTTCGGCGACGCTACCCAGCAGGGCACGTCGTACGCCCCCGCGGCCGTGGCTGCCGATCACGATGAGATCCGCGGGCCACTCTCCGGCAGCCTTCACGATCTCGTCAGCGGGCATCCCTGCAACGACGAACTCGAGCGCCGATGGTTGCAGCGCCAGACGCTGACGGAAGCCGTCCAGCAGCCGCTTTCCATCTTGTTTGGCCTGATCAATCAATTCATTTGGCGAAATGCCGATGTCAGCGCCATAGCCAGCAGACGTGTCAATGGCGTGGACAAGCGCCACATCGGCGCCGAGCGAACGTGCAAGCTCGACACCTACGTCAGCAGCGTGCGCGGCGATCGGCTCACCATCGACTGCAATAAGGATTCTTCGAAAACCCATAGTCATCTCCCGTGTTGAGCCGGAGAGAATGGGGACCGGCTGCTCATAGGCTCAAGAACTGCCGACCCGCTTCGTTAGATCTTGAACCCAACTGTGATGAACCTTGCGATCGGCATGGCTTCGGCCAGGAAGGATTGCATAGCTGCCGCCACTGCCCCGGTCGGTGGCCAAGCTTGTGTTGCAGTCGAGGTGGATGGATGGCATGCCCGACTACTTCCCGCGCCGTCATTCAGAACACGAGCACCTTGTCTGCGGCGAGCGTGCTGGCTGCGAGCTCGTCCATGGTGCTGCGCCGCGCCCCCGCCATCATCTCGGTGTCGGCGAGCCCGCGCGCGTCCATGCAGGTGCCGCACAGTAGAACCTGTCCCTTGGCCCCGAGCACCCGCTTCAACATGCGCTCGATGTTGTAATAGCCGTCCGGCGTCTTCTGGCCAGCTCGCGCGGCGATCACGGCGTCCGCCATCAGGAACACGGTGACCTCTATTGCCGGGTCCGTCTTGCCGAGAGCGTGGGCGAGGCGCAGCGCGTTGTAGCAGCGCTCAGTGCCATAGGGCGGGTCGTTGAGGATGAACAGGGTCTTCATTGGCATCATCACTGATTCAGGGCCGGACAGAGTCAGTCGCCGAGCACGCGGCGGCGCTCCTCGAACTCCTCTTTGTCAATTTCACCGCGCGCGAAGCGCTCCTTGAGGATGTCGAGCGGTGTGCGCGACGACGGCGTTTGGTGTGACCCCGCTGCCGGCCACGGTCCGCCGAGCCAGCGCACGAGAAGGACGGCGACCGCGATCACGATGGCCAGGACAAGGATCATGAACAGCGGACCGAGTACCATCCCGTACCATCCTCCGCCCCACCACATCATATGCGGGCCGTATGCATACCTTTCGGCGTCGGAGGGTCCCTGCGCCCACGCCCAGGTTGGCACAAGGGCAACAACTGCCCCTGCTGCGGCGACCATCGAATTCGAAATCTTCATCATTTTCTTGCTCCATCATAAAGTGGTGCGATGCTCGGAGCAGACGCCGCGGCGGGATCAGGTCTGGCACTCGATCACGCCAGCGCGCCGGCCGATATTCGGCCGCCCGTCAAACCTATCCAGGGACAACCCGGCCCTCGGGGGCAGGCCGTTCTGGTTCTCCATGCCACCGTGCAGGATGCGGACATCGCAGAAGTCCGCCTCACAGAGCAATGTAGCCGTATTGGCCAAGCGCTTAACGGCGCGGCGTCGCCGGCCGGTGCCGAAATATCGAACCAACAAGTCTAAGAAACTCTATCGATTTGGCGCCGGCCTTGACCGAGATCAACGCGAGGCGAAGTTTCTAGGACTAGGTAGTATGAGGTGATTAGCTGGCGGACCATCGGCTAAGATCTGAATTTTTGCCAGAGAGCTTGGTCATGCTCGATGCTTCATCAAGGAGCGACCGCATGACCGCGGGTGAGGTTATCGCGGTCCATGGCTCGGTCATCGATCTGAGGTTCCCGGCAGGCGGTCTTCCAGGCATCACCGAGGCGGTCACGATCGACTGGGATCTCGGCCGTCCGCTTGTTGCAGAGGTTGAGCTGCACCTCGATGCAACGACGGTGCGCGCCGTGGCGCTCGAGAACACGGCCGGGCTCAGGCGGGGCACGGCGGTACGGGCGACGGGCGGTCCCATCCGGGTGCCGGTCGGCGAGCCCGTCCTCGGCCGCCTGCTCAATGCTGTTGGGGAACCCACAGACCTCGGCGCTCCGCTGCCGCACGATGTCAAGCGCCGGCCAATCCACGGCCCTGCGCCCACGCTCGCCCGCCACGGCGGCACGCTGGAGGTCTTTCATACCGGAATCAAGGTCATCGACCTGTTGGCGCCGCTCGTGAAAGGCGGCAAGGCCGCCATGTTCGGCGGCGCCGGCGTCGGCAAGACCGTCCTGATCATGGAGCTGATCCGCACGACGGTCGAGCGGCACGCCGGCATCTCGGTCTTCGCCGGCATCGGCGAACGGTCGCGCGAGGGGCATGAGCTGCTGCTTGAGCTCAGGCAGTCGGGCGTGCTCAAGCAGACGGCGCTCGTCTTCGGGCAGATGAATGAGCCACCCGGCGCCCGTTGGCGGGCGGGGCTGACGGCACTTGCCATCGCCGAGCATTTCCGTGACGAAGCCCACGAGAACGTCCTGCTTTTGATCGACAACGTCTATCGCCTGGTCCAGGCGGGCAGCGAAGTGTCTGGCCTGCTCGGCCGGCTGCCTTCCCGCGTCGGCTACCAGCCGACGCTCGCGAGCGAGATTGCGGAATTCGAGGAACGCATCGCCTCGGTTGCTGGCGCCGCCGTCACCTCGATCCAGGCCGTCTACGTGCCGGCCGACGACTTCACCGACCCGGCCGTGGCCGAAATATTCAGCCATCTCGATTCCTCGATCGTGCTCTCGCGCGACATGGCGAGCGAGGGCATGTATCCGGCGGTCGATCCGCTCGCCTCGACCTCGAGCCTGCTCGACCCGCGGCTGGTTGGCGAGGCCCACTACCGGACCGCGCAGGATGTGCGCAAGACGATCGCCCACTACCGCGAGCTCCAGGAGATCATCGGCATCGAGGAGCTGAGCGCGGGGGATCGCACCGTGGTCAAGCGCGCCCGGCGCCTCCTGCGCTTCCTGACCCAGCCCTTCATGGTAGCCGAAGCCTTCACCGGCAAGCTGGGCCGCGCGGTCGAGCTCGAGGCGACGCTCGCCGGGTGCCGGGCGATCCTCGCCGGCGAGGCCGACGACTGGGCCGAAAGCTCGCTCTACATGGTGGGCGACTTGGCGGAGGCGCGGCGTAAGGAAGTGCAAGCCAAGGCGGACGCGGTATGAGGTTCACCGTGACCACGCCGCTCGCGATCATCGTCGACACCGACGATGTCACGCATCTGCGGGCCGAGGACGAGACCGGCGCGTTCGGCATCCTGACCGGCCATGCCGACTTCCTCACCGCGCTCGCCGTATCGGTGGTGAGCTGGTGCAACGGGCAAGGGGCGGAGCATCACGTTGCCGTGCATGGCGGCATGTTGGAAGTGCGGGGCGGCGGCACGATCGCGATTGCAACCCGCGAAGCGGTGCCCGGCGATGACCTGCACCGTCTCGAGTCCGAGGTGCTCGTCCGGTTTCGCCGCCAGCTCGGCGAAGAACAGGCAGCCCGCCAGGACGCTCGGCGTCTCTATCTCGCCGCCATCCGCCAGATCTCCCACTTCCTCAGGCCGGGCACGTCTCCCTGGAGGCCGGGCGCCCACATAGTGTGTCATCCCGAGGGGCTTGAGGAATGACGAACGAGCCGGACCATCCCGAGCGCCTGGACGAGGCCGTCAAGAAACGGCTTGAACGACCGCAAGCTCCTCAAGATAGTTCGATACATGACCGCTGAGGGTCACGACGCCGTTGTCGACTGCAACGCCGATGTGGGCGGCATTCAGGCTCGGCTCAAACTCCAGTTCATCCAGAATGTCTTGCCGCAATTGAAGAATTGACGACCCTGTGCGCCAGGATCAGCGAAGGCCACCCGCGGCCAAACCGTTTCAGGGAGAAATCGCGTAGTGCAACACAGGCCGTTGCATGCGAGACGAAGATCACACTGCTCAGTCGGGACCGCTTGTACTCGCGATTGTGGAATGAGGTGGATCTGTACGCGACCGCGGTCGCGCCTTAAGAAGGTGCAGTCGTTCTCGTTGGACCACGCATGGAGCTTCATGACCTCCTTTCTCGTCTTGCGGTCGCGCTTGGCATCGGGCTTCTGATCGGCCTCGAACGCGGGTGGAAAAGCCGTGAGGCGGAGGCAGGCAGCCGCACCGCTGGCATTCGGACCTTTGCCATCTCAGGGCTGCTCGGCGGACTGATCGGTGCATTGGCACAAGCTGCTGGCGGGGTTAACGCGGCCGCTGGAGTCATCCTCGCCTTTGGCTTCATGACCTATTCGGCCGTCATTGCCGCCTTCTGTCGCGAGGAGAACAGGGCTGACGAGACATTTTCCGCAACCACAGCGGTCGCCGCCATGCTCACGTTTGCGCTGGGTGCCTATGCGCTCGTCGGTGATGTGCGGATAGCGGCGGCGGGAGCGGTCGCGACCGCCGGTTTGCTCGCGGCCCGGGAAAACCTGCATGGATGGGTCAAACACATCACCTGGCCGGAGCTGCGGTCAGGGCTCGTTCTGCTCGCAATGACTTTCATTGCCCTACCGATTGTGCCTGATGATCCGATTGGACCGTTCGGCGGGGTCGGGCCCCGCGAGGTCTGGCTCATCGCGATCGTGCTCGCGGGTGTGTCCTTTGTGGGCTACGCCGCCGTGAAGTATTTCGGCGCGAGCCATGGTGTGCTGCTCGCCGCCGCAGCCGGAGGGCTCGTGTCGTCGACCGCCGTAACGGCCACGAATGCCCGCCGCGCGGCCGCGGGAGAAGGTTCCGCACGCTTGCTGGCGGCCGGCGTCTCGCTGGCCACGGCAGTGTCGTTTCTGCGCGTCCTGGCGATCGTCGCGGTACTGAAGCCGAGCCTGCTACTTCTGACGGCGCCGGCGCTCCTGGTGGCCATTGCGGTGGTCGCTGGCCACGCCGTCATCTCGGTCTATTGGCAGGACTTCAAAGACGGCGAGCAAACGACGGTCGAGTTCCGCAATCCGTTCGACTTCTGGTCGGTCGTGGGCTTCGCCGTTCTTCTCGCAGTGATCATCGTCATCGGACGTGCGCTCGGCGAGGGGGTCGGCGCGACTGGGGCGATCATCGGGGCGGCCGCCATGGGACTTGCGGACGTCGATGCAGTCACCGTGTCAATGGCTCGGCTGGTGCCGGACCCCCTCAGCGTGCAACAGGTGACCTACGCAATTCTTGCAGCGGTCGCGACCAACATGCTGGCGAAGCTCGCGATCGGCGCGACCGTGGGGCGTGGCACATTCGCGATCGAGCTCGCGGTCATGTCCACAGCCACCATCCTTGCCGCTGCCCTGACGCTTTGGCTCTCTGTGATCGTCTTCGCTGCCGCGTGACCCGGCGTTGTGGTTTGCGTAAAGGGCCGGCAATGCCCGGCCTGGATCATTCACATGGAGAAGAGGATTGTGGTGTCCCTCCGACCTGCACGATGCTTCGGCTTTCGACTTTGGTCGCTGGGCCGGATGACTGCCTCGAAACGCAACAAGGAGCCGTCGAGGGGTGACGTTTAAGCGGTGTGGGCGCCCAATTCAGTTCGCGGCGCGAACCTGAGGCTGGAGGGTCCTGCCGCGGTGAAGCGACAAATCCACACCGACGGGACGACGTGATTCGCCCTCTTGATCCAGATCGAAGCCTGAGGGCTCATAACTGTTTCGATGCCAGCGTTTTCGGACATAAGTCGGATCAAGAACTTATCACCCTGGAAAAAGCCGAAACTTGCGAAGACTCATATACTTCTCCGAGGATGAGAAGATGTCAAAAGTATCCATCCGCTGAGGACCGCGGGTAATTGGCTTTGGTATTCAATGGGGATGGAACAGCCCGTCGGACTTTAGGGCGTCGATCGCCTCGGTGCGGGTGAGGCCGCGATACAGGCAGAACCATTCTCCGGTGTGGCGGTGCCACTGGAGGTTAAAGCGGTCGCGGCTGATCCAGTCGAGGCGGGCGAAGGGGGCGTCGAACTCTTCGCCGAGATTCTCCGGGAATCCGGAGCGGTAGCGCTGAATGAAGCGATACTTGGTGCCGTGCCATTTGCCGAGGATGTCGACGGGATAGTTGAACTGCGTCGGCCGGATGGCCGGCAGGAAGCGGGGCTTGAGGAAGTCATCGATCAGGTGCTGGCAAGCGGCGGTCACTGCCGATTTTTCTGCCGCAGACAAGCCGGTTGATCTCATATCTCGTCTTGGCTCAGGCTGCTTCAGCGCGGCTCGGCATGGGCTTTCGCCAATTCCACGGCAGAAGCTCATCCAGCCGGAGAGCAGCATGATCGTTGATGCGCGCCAGCACGTCGGCGAGCCAGGCTTGCGGATCGACGTCGTTGAGCCTGGCCGTTTGAATCAGCGTCAGCATGACCGCGGCGCGCTCGCCGCCGCGGTCCGAGGCGACGCCATAGTGCCCGGAGTCTGGGGCTCGAGATCGAAGTCTTCTACCCATTTCATCCTCTTTGCGGGCGGACCGCGACGATCGTCGGCGACCAGACCCATTTGGATCGTCGGCACTTTAATCTCCGATCGGAAGATGGCTCCTCGTTTCTCGTCCCGGCCTGGATGACGCAGGCAGAAGCAGGATCTGTCAAGATCGTTGATATTCCATGTCTTTCGTTGACGTCGATTCTTGAGCTTCGAGCACTGATCGACTCGGTTCTAGCCTCCCAAGCAGGGGAGATGGCCCCTGATCATGGAGGCTTGGAACGCGATGCGCCGGACCTTTCCACAACCAGATCTATTCGAGGCGCGACCGCCTCGCATGACGCTCACTCCGGCAGAACGGGCGAAGTTGGTGGATCATCTGCGGTTGCTGCTGATGGAGGCGATGACGCCGATGACGCTGGCCGCACACACCACGGATCGATCGGAGGCGAGCGATGACTAAAATCACGCCTGACCATCTCGCACGCAGTGCCTTTGTTTACGTTCGCCAATCGACAGCGATGCAGGTCACTCATAATTTAGAGAGTCAACGCCGGCAGTATAGTCTAGCGGACCGTGCCCGCCACTTGGGTTGGAAGAACGTTGAGCTAATTGATGATGATCTCGGCCGATCGGGCGGCGGCGTCCGTCGTCCGGGATTTGAGAGACTGCTCGCTGCGATTTGCGAAGGTCGCGTCGGCGCTGTGCTGTCGGTGGAAGCTTCGCGCTTGGCCCGCAATGGCCGCGACTGGCACACGCTGCTGGAGTTCTGCGGGCTCGTTGGCACGATTATCGTCGATGAGGACGGAGCTTATGATCCGGCCTCGCCTAACGATCGGCTTCTTCTTGGTATGAAGGGTACGATGAGCGAGATGGAGCTTTCTGTTTTTCGACAGCGTTCCATCGAAGCCATGAAGCAGAAGGCGCGGCGGGGTGAGCTCTTCCTGACCGTGGCCGTGGGCTATGTTAAGTCAGGGCTCGACAAAATCGAGAAGGATCCCGATCGGAGAGTTCAGGAAGCGATCGCCCTTGTATTCCGGAAGTTCAACGAGTTGCAGACGATCCGGCAGGTCCTGGTGTGGCTCCGGCAGGAGAATATTCCACTTCCCGTACTGACGGTTGGCGACGCGCCAGATCGCGTCACTTGGCAAGCGCCGGTATATCCAACCGTCCATCACATCTTGACCAACCCGGTCTACGCGGGTGCATATGCCTTCGGACGCCGAACCATGCGCGTCGTCATTGAGAACGGACGTAAGCGCATCATTCGCAGCATGCAGCGTGACTGGCGTAGCTGGAGTGTTTTGATCCAGGATCACCATGAGGGGTATATTCCGTGGGCCGATTTTGAGAGGAATCAGAACCTGATCGCCGATAACGCCAACGGCAAGCGGTTCATGAGTCGAGGCGCCATTCGTCGCGGCGAAGCGCTACTTGCCGGTCTTCTCCGCTGCGCACGCTGTGGGCGGAAGCTTCACGTTCGATACAGCGACGGGGCGCCCCGCTACCAATGTGTTGGCGCATTTAACCAAGTCGCCGCGGCAAAGTGCATAATTTTCAGTGGGAATCGCCCGGACCGAATGGTGTCTAAGGAGGTGATCGACCGCCTCCAGCCCCTGGGCATAGAAGCCGCCCTCGCAGGCATCAAGGCGCGTAGCCAGAAGCGCTCCGAGAAGCGGGACCAGCTTGACTTCGCGCTCCGGCAAGCCCGTTTCGAGGCGGCTCGGGCGCACCGACAGTATGATGCGATCGACCCTGACAACCGGCTTGTGGCCGAAGAGTTAGAGAGACGCTGGAACGAGCGACTCGTCGCAGTGCGAAGTCTCGAGACCGAGATCAACCAACTCGACGCCGGGACCGAGCTGCTTCTCACCAGTGTGGATCGGGAACGGCTCATGGCTCTCGGACGCGACGTGGCCGCGGCCTGGGATAGTCCCCGAGCCACGCACGAGACGCGCAAAAAGATCGTCCGGACCGTCATTGTAGAGATCGTCGTCGACGTCGTCGGCGACACACTGGAGATGGTCGTTCACTGGCGGGGTGACGATCATACCCGCCTGACGGTGAAGAAGAACCGCACTGGCCGAACGGACTGGTGCACGGAGGAGGATGTAATTGAACTTGTGCGGGCGCTTGCGCGTCACATGCCAGACCAGACGATAGCGGCCGTTCTCAATCGCCTTGGCAAATCCACAAGCCACGGGCACAGCTGGACCCGCGGCAGCATCTGCTCCTTACGTCATCAATACGACATCGCCATTCATCGGCCAGGTGAACGCGCTGAACGCCAAGAGGCGACGATCAATGAAGCGGCGACGGTTTTGTCCGTCAGCACGACCACGATACGGCGTCTTATCGCTAACGGAACACTGCCGGCGACCCAGCCATGCAGAGGAGCGCCATGGATCATAAAGCATGGTGATCTCATGGCCGATCCCGTCCGAGCTGAAGCTAATGCGCGCCGATCACGACGCCCGCAGCCTGACGATAGTCAACAAAACCTGCTGGATTTATAAGGGGATGATGAGATGAGCAGTATGAAGCACCCTCGTCGGAGCCGGCGAACAGCCACGATTTGCGGCCAAGGGCAATTCCGCGCAGCGCGCGCTCGGCTGCGTTGTTGCTCAGGCAGATGCGGCCATCCTCGAGGAAGCGCGCGAACACGTCGGCGCGCTTGAGCATATAGTTCATGGCCTTGGCCACGTCGTTGTGGTGCGACAGCTTGGCCCGCTCCCGCTTCATCCATTCAATCAGATCATTCACCAGCGGTGCGATGTCTTTGCGGCGCGCGGCGAGGCGCGCCTCGGACGACATGCCGTTGATCGAGCGTTCCAGCGCGAAGATGGCATCGAACTTCTGCACCGCCTCGAACGCGATCGGCGAGATCGTGGCCGGCTTGCGTTGCGCGCCTTCGAGGCGATGTCGGCAAGCTCGAACAGCTTGCGCCTCGCATGCGCCCAGCAGCCGGCTTCGGTGATCGGCCCCGGCCTTCGCTGCGGCGCGTAGAGCGCATTGAACCCGCTATAGGCGTCGGCCTGCAGGATCCCGCTATAGCCGGCGAGATGCTGCTCGGGATGGATGCCGGCGCGATCTGCCGAGTAGAAGAACACGGCAGCGGGTGGCGCCTTGCCGCCGAAGGGACGGTCGTCACGCACATAGGTCCAGATCCGACCCGTCCGGGTCTTCACCTTCGCCAGTACCGGCACGGTGGTGTCGTCGCCGTGGACGCGCTCGGCGGCGAATACGTGCGCCTTGATCAGATCGTAGAGCGGCCGCAGCGTGGCCGCGCAGGCGCCGACATGATCGGCCATGGTCGACACCGACAGATCGATCCCTTCGCAGGCGAACTTGTCGCTCTGTCGGTTGAGCGGTTGATGGTTGGCATACTTGTCCACCAGGATCATCGCCAGCAGGCTCGGCCCCGCAAAGCCGCGCGCGATCGCGTGGAACGGCGCCGGCGGCTGCGCGATCTTCTCGCACGAGCGGCAGCTGAACTTCTCCCGGACATGCTCGGTCACGAACCATTGCCGCGGCACCACGTCGAGCGTCTCGGTGACATCCTCACCGATCTTCGACAGGTTGGTGCCGCCGCAGCAGGGGCACGTCGCTGGCGCCGGGTGGACGATGCGCCGGCGCGGCAGATCGGCGGGAAAGTTCCGCCGCACGGCCTTTTGTCGCGTGAAGCCCTGCACCTGGATGCGTGCCGTCTCTGCCTTCGTCTCATCCTCGCCGGCAGCGGCGGCCAGCTCTTCGAGCTGTAGCTCCAGTTGATCGATCAGCCGCTGGCTGCGCTCGGAGCGCGGACCGAACATCGCGCGCTTCATCTTGGCGATCACCAACTGCAGGTGCTCGATCAGCGCCTCGGCGCCGGACAGCTTGGCGCGCGCTTCGAGCAGTGCCGCCTTGAGCGCCTCGCTGTCCTCGGGAAGTTGATCAGGTGTCGTCGCCACGCAGCGACTGAATCACAATTCCCCGCGATTCGCAGGCTCAACTCACTGTAATGAGTCAACACGCCGCACTCAGCCTGCCGCCGAGGGGCGCCAGGTGTGAAGTGGATTGCGCCAATCGATGCCTTCGAGCATGTAAGCCAGTTGAGACATCGATATCGATACGACTCCGTCGGCGACCGACGGCCAGATGAACCGGCCGCGCTCCAGCCGCTTGTACCTCACCTGAGAATGCAGACTCTTCGAATGCAGCGCCACAGTTTGTGCGGGTGACGCATCCGTTTCACCCGCTCTTCGGGCGAGAGCTTTCCTGCGTTGGCAGACGATACAACCGTCACGGCGAGCGGCTCCTGCTGCAAGCTGACGACGCCAGCGTATGGTCGGTTCCTCCGCAATGGACCGATCTCGTGGACCTGGATGCTGAGGTCGTCATGGGCCAGGGACGGACGCTGATGCGCGCCGTCGATCTGCTGGATCTGGCCGCGCTGGTGAAGCGGCTTTCTGACAAAACAGCTTAGTGGGTGGCGGGCCATGTGTAAATCTAATTACGCCGCACCTGTAAGCAATTAACGCCGCAAAGCGCCTCTTCCCCTGTCAATGCGGCAGCTTTGTGCGGCTATTTCGCCGATACCTCTTGCCGTAATCTTGACAGGCGTCATGATTACGGCATATTTCAATTTACAGATTCGCCGCTTCAATCGCTTGGAGCCCTCGGTGCCGACAAAGCACGACAGCAAGCGGTCAAAAAACCATGCTCTCCGCGTAGAGGGCGCGCTCAATCCGGCGCCGGAGAAGGTGCGCGATCCAAAGTTTCGCGGCAGCGAGTTCTTCGATCCGCACGATGCCGTGCAGGTCAAGTACGAGATGCTGCGGCGCGTCTCTATCGACAGCGCCTCAGTGGCTCAGGCTTCCGACGAGTATGGCGTTTCCAGGCCGACCTACTATCAGGCCAAGGTGAACTTCGACGCTTCTGGGATCGCAGGGCTGGTCCCAAAAAAACCGGGCCCGCGCCGTCCGCACAAGATCAAAGACGAAGTGCTGAGTTTCCTGCAAACGCGACTGGTTCCGGGCGAACCTGTCCGCGCTCGCGAGCTGGCGCAGTTGATCCGCCGCGAACTCAATATCGCCATCCATCCCAGAACGATCGAGCGGGCTTTAAAAAAAAGCGCTGGATGAACGCATTCCGACGCCGGCGCATTCGATCCCGCCGTCCGCCGTCGATGATCAATATGAGCTGTTGCGCGAAGCGGCCTTGGGCGGCGTGCTGCCGCCTATGGCGCGTAGCGGCCTCGCGCTCTTTCTGCGCAGAGGCATGTGGGGCTGGGCGCAGACGCTGGCCGTTGCAAGACCCATTCAAGAGCAAACCCATCCTTACCCGCTTGCTCAATCAGCGTGCGACAAACGCGACGCCGTCATTCACGTGCTGGCGACAATCGCCATGAGCATCCAGGGCCGGAGATCACTATGAATGCGCATCTCAAAGTCCAGCCTCATCATCTTAACCGCGGCGCCTACCTCTACATCCGCCAGAGCTCAATGCGGCAAGTCGTCGAGAATGCCGAGAGCGCCAGGCGGCAATATGCGCTTCGTGGACGCGCGGTCGCCCTTGGCTGGCGCGACGAACAGATTATCGTCGTGGACAATGATCAAGGCGAGTCCGGCGCGTCAGCAGCTTGGCGCGAAGGATTCCAACGCCTGGTCAGCGATGTCGGCATGGCGCGCGCCGGTATCGTCATGGGCCTGGAGG
>WHTW01000155.1 GCA_009377525.1 Rhodospirillales bacterium | reverse complement strand
CTCCAGAAGGGGGTACCTATCGCGGGCCGACGTCGCCGTCATACCAAGGCTTGTGAAGCCCATCCCGACCGCAGGCAGTGCTGTCAGCGGTCAGCGGTGCTCCCGCCTGCGCTCGAGGTCGATTGCCTCAAGTCAACCCGTCAAGACCTCTGGGGCCCAGCTACCTAGCACCCAATGCGTTGACCATCTCGGATCAAAAGGTCGTAGGTTCAAATCCTGCCCCCGCAACCAAATTGGACGAAAAACCCCAGTAACTTCAATGAGTTGCTGGGGTTTTTCTTTTGCCCTTGATCGTCAGACCAATAAAATCAAGGGCTTAGGTCGTAGGTTCAAATCACTTTACGCTTCGCTGCGATTTCGATCGACAGCGCAGCCGCAAATGCGCCACTCCGCGACAGATCGGGGGGCGCGCTCAGGTCGGCTCGACCTTGGGCATTGCCGAGGCGAGGGACCTGTCAGCCGGCCGTTTGCTGCTCGCCAGTTCTTCGGCGACACGGATGCGATCTGTCGCCGGCCGGTTCTGGCTCAGCTTTCGCTTTCCGACGAGCCGCGTGATCGGCATGCGCAGGCCGACGATCCCACGCAGCTGGGAATCTACGAACGCGGGTGGCGCATCAGTGACCGCCCACGGCGTTGCCCGGGGCCTTTCGTAGAGATCGGTCAGGCGCGTGACCACGGACCGCAGGCGCTCGGCATCCTCGAAGAACTCGACGGGTCCATAGGCCTGCACTGTCACGTAATTGTAGGTCGGCACGACCCGGCCATCCGTCGGCTTGTTGGCATACCATGATGGAGACACATAGGCGTCCGGACCCATGAAGATGGCGAGGGCGTCGCCGGCGGCCTTGGATTTCCAGAAGGGATTCGCGCGGGCCAGGTGCCCATAGAGAACACCCTCGGGGCCTTCATCGGCTTCGAGGAGCAAAGGCAATGGCGTGGCTGCAATGACACCGCCATCGGCGGTGATGAGGTTTGCGAGCTGGGACGCCCGCATGACCGCGTGCAGGCTCGCACGATCGTCGTCACGGAATGCTGGCGGTACGTACATGGGAACCCTCCTTGCAGGTGGCCAAAGGTGTCTAGAGCTTGACGATGGTGCGTCCGCGGACCTTGCCCGCCACGATTTCTCCGGCGAGCGTCTCGAGGCCTTCCAGGTTGATCTCGGTAGCAAGGTCCAGCTCTTCGCTGTCACCTCCCAGCTCGTTGGCCAACTCGCGCCACGCCGCCTCGCGCGCCGCCTTCGGGCATTGGACCGAATCCACGCCCAGGAGTGCGACGTTGCGAAGGATGAAGGGGAACACGGTCGTCGGGAGATCGCTGCCGCCGGCCAACCCGCACGCGGCGACCGCACCGCCATAGCGGATCGACGCCAGGATGTTAGCGAGGACCGCGCCGCCGACGCTGTCCACTGCGCCATCCCAGCGTTCTGCGGCCAGCGGCTTGCCCGGAGCTTGGAATTCGGTTCTCCCGACGATCTCGCTGGCTCCCAGGGACCGCAGGTAGCGCTCCTCTTCGGGCCGACCCGTCAGCGCAGCGACGGTGTACCCGCGCTTGGCAAGCAGCCGGATGGCGACGCTGCCGACTCCGCCGCTCGCACCGCTGACTACGATCTTCGCACCGGGCTTCAGGCCATGTCGCTCGAGCGCCAGAACGCTGAGCATGGCGGTGAGGCCTGCGGTGCCGATCATCATCGCCTGCCGCGTGCTCAGCGTCGACGGCAGCTTGACGAGCCAGTCGCCTTTCACGCGTGCGCGTTCGGCGAACCCGCCCGACCAGCCTTCGCCGACTCCCCAACCTGTGAGGACGACCCGTTCGCCGGGCCGGAAGGCGGCAGACGTCGACTGGAGCACGGTGCCCGCGAAATCGATCCCGGGGATGATCGGGTAGCTCCGCAGGATGCGGTTCTTCCCCTTGAGCGCGAGGCCGTCTTTGTAATTGAAGGAGGAGTATTCGACCCGCACCGTCACGTCGGCGGCGGGCAGGTCGGCGTCCCCGAGCGTTTCGATGGCGATCTTCTGAACGCCGTCGATCTGCCGGGCAACGAGGGCTCGAAACTGGTCGGTCATCCTCTGTCCTTTGTGGGAGCGCCTGATGCGAAACGCGGTGGGTTGGCCCACTTGGGGTCGAGACGGCTTCGTAAGCCATGGATGTCGCCCAGGACCCAAAGATCCTGCACCAGCGCGCCTTTGAAGGTGAAGATCGGCGCGCCATACCACCAGACACGGGTGTCGGTGGCGAATTCGCCGAAGAGCGTGTGCTTGTGGATGCCATGGAAGCGGAGCTTCCCACTCACCTGGTTGCCTTCTTCGACCAGGCCCAGAATCTCGGACGTGTAGTCGTCCAAGGTAGCCGTCAGCCACGTCACGTACTCGCCGAATTGCCTGTGCCCTTTGAGCACCGGCCCCAGTGAGCCGCGGAACGTGAAGTCTTCGTGGAAGATCTTCGGAATGAGGCTGAGATCGGCCCTGTCCCAAAGCTCCTTGTAGAAGATCCGGACCGTGTTCTTCCGGCTGCTCAGCCGGGAAGAGGTGAGATCGATTTCTGGTTCGTAGGGGAGTTCGTCGCTCGATTGCTGCGCAGCCATCGTCCTGCCCTATATCTCATGCGTTGAAAGGTTGAGTTCAGGACGTCCGGGGAAAAGCGGCTGATATCCCGGAAGTCGCTCGATCTGCGCGAGCCAGGGCGCGAGATTCGGGAAGGCATCGAGATTCAACCCGCCCAGAGGAGCCATGCGGGTATAGGGATACAGGGCAACGTCGGCGATGCTCGGCCGGTCGGCGGTCGCGATCCACCCACTCTTTCCTTGTCGTCCGAGCTGGTCGTCGAGAAGCGTCAAGGCCTCCTCCGCGTCGGCGCGACAGGCTCGCATATCGAGGTCGTCGGGCTGACGGTCCCTTCGAAGGCTGAGATGCAGGCGCAGTTGTGCCAGCGGGCGCATGTGAAGAGCCTGCTCGAACGACAGCCAGGTAAGCACACGCGCCTGCGTCAGAGTGTCGGTCGGCCAGAACGGAGTCCCAGCAGACAGATAGAAGAGGATGGCCATCGACTCGCTGACCGTCTGGCCATCGTCGAGTTCGAGAATGGGCACTTGGCGAAGAGGGTGCTTCTTCACGAAAGCCGGGTCGCGGAGGTTGCCCTTGTCGATGGAAAGCGTCGTGCGAGGCAGGTCCAGGCCGAGAAGTCCGGCCAGCAGCCGGACCTTCCAGGCGTTCCCCGATCGTTGGGTGTCGCAGAGGCGCATGGCAGTTTCTCCCGCTTGGGCCGCCGACCCGGCCGGCGGCTACTTCGGCAGTGACGCTTTGACCTCGGCAGCCCATAGGTTCCAGAAGGGAATTTCCGCCGCCACATCGCGCGCGAACGAGTCGGAAGTCGAGCCCTTGATCGGGACCGCTCCGATTCCTTCGAGCTGGGTCATGAACTCCGGGCTTGCGCTCACCCTGTCGAGCGCATCGCCGATCTTCTTGACCACGGCGGGCGGCATCCCTGCGGGGCCCACCACTCCGAACCACGGCGAAAGCTCCATGGGCTTGGCGCCGCTCTGTTCGATCGTCGGGAGGTTCGGAAAGGCGCGCGACCGCTCGGACGCCGCAATGGCGATCGCCTTGAGCTTGCCCGAGGCGACCTGCTGCGAAACGGTGGCTTCGGCGAAGAGGCCGACTTGCAAGGTGCCCGAGATGAGATCGGTGACGGGCTGGGCGCCGCCCGGATAGTTGATGAACGTCATCTTGGTGTCGTTGTCCCTGTCGAACAGCGTACAGCCGATGCTCGACGACGCGCCGAGCGTGCCTCCGCAGTTCACCTCGCCCGGGCGCTTGCGGAGATATTCGATCAGTTCCTTGACGTTGCTCACCGGAAGGCTCGGGTGGACGACCAGCAGGTTGTGCTGCTTGGCGACCTTGCGAATGAACGAGAAGTCCTTGACCTGGTCGTAGGGAAGGGACGGGTAGAGCGCGAGGCCGCGCGTCTGTGCGGACTCCACACTGACGAGCAGCGTGTACCCGTCGGGCTTCGATTTCGCCACCAGGGCGGCGCCGATCGTGCCGCCCGCCCCGCCGCGATTGTCGATGACGACGGATTGTCCGAGCTCGCGCCCGAGGCCCTGGCCGATCAGGCGGCCGACGATGTCGGTCGGGCCCCCGGGCGGGAATCCCACGACCAGCCTGATGGATTTGGACGGGTAGTCGTCGGCCGGAGCCGGCGACGTAATACCCACGGTCGCAGCGAGCACGCCAAGAAGCGACCGACGCGACGTTCCCATGGCGAGCCTCGCAATTTCATCGAAGGTGGGTGGAATTTGCTTCAGGTGTTCTTGTTGCATAATAGACAACATGTTGCCTATAAGGTCAACACTGCCCTTGAGCTTTGGAGCCGAAATGTCAGGCTGGTCGGGAACGCTGCTTCACATCCACATCGCCCCTTCCGCTTCCTGTGAAATGGAGGAGCTGACGGAGGCGCGTCTCGTCCCCGGGAAGGGCGTCGAGGGGGATCGCTATTTCCTCGGCACCGGCACCTATTCGCCCAAGCCGGATGTCCGCGAGGTGACCCTCATCGAGATGGAGGTCCTCGAAGCGCTCGCCGTGGGTGAACCCAGGGTGCCGGGCTTCAAGGGCGCTCTCGACCCCGCCGATCACCGACGGAACCTGACCACCCGAGGCGTGCCCCTGAACCATCTGGTCGGCCGCCGCTTTCGTGTCGGCGAGACCGTGCTCTATGCCGCGCGAATGAACTTTCCGTGCAAGTACATCGAGGAATTGCTGGGGATGCCCGGCCTCTATGAAGGCTTGCTGAACCGGTCGGGCCTGAACTGCTCGATCGAGACCGGCGGGATCATCCGGCCGGGAGACGCGATCGTTCCGCTCGACGACTAGTACGGCCCGATGTCACCCCGTCTCATCATGAAGCTCTCCGTCGCCGAGGTCCGCAGGGACCGCGGCGATGTCATGGTCGTGACCCTGAAGCATCCTCGTCGCCCGCTGCTTCCGGCCTTCACGGCCGGTGCTCATGTGGACGTGCATCTGTCCGAGGGGCGGGTCCGGCAGTACTCACTCTGCAACGATCCGGCGGATGCCTCCTTCTATCGGCTTGCCATCAAGCGGGAGCAGGAAGGCCGTGGCGGTTCGATCTCGCTTCAGGATCACCTGGCACCGGGCGCGACGCTGCAGGTCAGCGCGCCGCGCAACCACTTCGCCCTCTCGTCCGAAGCGACCCGCCATGTTCTTCTGGCCGGAGGGATCGGGATCACGCCGATTCTCGCGATGAGCCATGCGCTGGGCGCGGGGACGACGCCGTTCGAGGTGCATTATTTCACACGCGGCTCCGCGCTCACGCCGCTGATCGACGACATCGCGCGCCTGCCGTGCGCCGACAGGTTGAGCTATCACTACGACGACGATCCGGGCACGCGCGTCGACCTTGCGGCGCTGTTGGCCTCGCCGGCGCCCGGAACCCACCTCTACTGTTGCGGGCCGTCGGGATTCATGAACGCCGTGAGGGAGGCTGCGGCAGGTTGGCTTCCGGCGGCTTTGCATTTCGAGGCGTTTCAGGTCGCGGCAGACGAAGGGTTCGTCGCCGAGCCGTTCACCATGGTCCTTCGCTCCGGGCGGAGGATCGAGGTGAGTGGGGAACAGACGGCTTTGCAGGCCCTGCGGCAGGCGGGGATCGATCACCCGTCATCCTGTGAAACCGGCATATGCGCGACGTGCGAATGCGGCTACCTCGAAGGGGAAGCCATCCATCGCGATGCAATACTGTCACCGCAGGCGAAGCTCACGCGGTTCATGCCGTGTGTGTCGCGCGCCAAGGGGACGCTCAAGCTCGATCTCTAGGGAAGGTGCCAGCCCTGTCGGGGCGCGCCGCAAATCGGGGCCATGTGAATGCCTGAACTCACTCAGCTTGCTCTGTACCTCGCCGCCTCAATCGTGCTCGCCGTCACGCCCGGCCCCGGCATCTTCTATGTGGCCGCGCGCACCCTGGCGGGCGGACGTGCCGAAGGCGTCGCCTCGAGCTTCGGTACCGGGCTGGGCGGCGTGGTTCATGTCCTGGCCGGCGCCGTGGGTGTCTCTGCCCTCGTGCTTGCGAGTGCGGAGCTGTTCGCGGCGCTCAAGCTCATCGGCGCCGCGTACCTGATCTGGCTCGGCATCAGGACCTTGCGGTCCACGCGCAGCGCTTCGGCGGCCGCGACGATCGGCGATACGCCGCCGTCCATCGGAGCCTGGAAGGCTTTCAGGGAAGGTGTGCTGGTCGAGACGCTCAATCCCAAGACCGCGGCGTTCTTCCTCGCCTTCATCCCGCAGTTCGTGAGTCCTGACCACAGCCATGTGGCGTTTCAGTTCGTGGCGCTGGGGGTCATATCGGTCGCGCTCAACACGCTGGCCGATGTCGTGGTGGCCTTCGCGGCGAGCGGCATCAGGAACGGCGCGACGGCACGCCCAGCCCTGGTGCGACGTTTGCAGCAAGTGTCGGGAGGGGCGATGATCGCGCTCGGGGTCGGCCTTGCAATGGCGAGGCGACCTGCTGCCTGACGGCGCTACTCCTCGCTCACAATGACGAGCACCGTCGCTTCGGCCGCGGTCTTGCGGATCTGGTGCGTCAGATGCCCGGGAAATTGCATGAAGTCGCCGGCCGACAATTGCACCAGTTGCTTGGTGAACTGCACCTCGATCGTGCCTTCTACGACGTAGACTGCTTCCGTTCCCGCGTGCTCTGCCCGCCGATCTGCCACGAAGCCCGCCGTGGGCCGGAGCAGGAAGGCCTTGAGACCATCGCCGTCTGCGCCGCGCGACAGGGGAACGACGTCGTACTTGTTTCGGCGAACCCGGTCGGACCGGTGGGCGCGCACGATCTGGATGTCCCCCTTGGCGATCTCCTCGCCGAAGAGCTGGGCGGTCGACACCTTGAGGGCCTCGGCCAGCTTGAGAAGCGTTCCGATGGAGGGCGTCTTCTCGCCGCTTTCGATGCGTGACAGGTAGCCCTTGTTGAGGCCGGTGGCCTCGGCCAGCTTGTCGAGCGTGATGCCTCCGCGCCGGCGGATGGATCGAACTCGCTTGCCAAGAACCTGTGAAGAGCCGGCCGCCGCCATCAGACCTACATCAGCCGATCCCAGAGTCGGCACTCTCGTGGCGCATTCGGTATGTCATGCACCTTGAGCATCGGTTTTCCTACAGTTTGCCCTGGGCAACAACAGATTCCTGGCGACGCTCCAACCCCGCTTCGCCGCGGACGACCGGCCGCTACGAGGGGAACAGCAGCTTCGCGCCCGTGCGCGCCTGAAGCTCCTCGTCGCTGATCCAGTCCAGCTTCTCCACGACTAGCATGCCGGCTGGCGTGACCTTGAGAACGGCGAGATCGGTGAAGACGCGGGAGATAACCTTCGGGCGGTCAGCGGATAGGAACAGGTCTGGACGATCTTGGGGCGTCCCTCTCTCGTCGTATGCTCCATCATGGCCCAGATCGCCTTGGCGCCGCAGGCCAGGTCCATGGCGCCGCCGATGCCGGGGACGTCCTGCGGATCTCCGGTCCACCAGTTTGCGAGGTCGCCGTGGGCCGAGACCTCGAAAGCCCCAAGCACGGCTACGTCGAGATGACCGCCCCGCATCAGGCCGAACGAGGTCATGACATCGATGAAGGCGCCGCCGTCCCGTACCGCAATGGGGCGCTTGCCGGCGTCTATGCAGTCGTAGTCGGGTTCCACGCCCTCGGGCAGGCTTTCGAAGTTCAGAATCCCGTTCTCGCTTTGAAGGACAATGTCCTGCTGGCCGGCGACATACTGGCTGACCAGGGTCGGCATCCCGATGCCGAGGTTGACCGCCGCGCCGGCAGGCAGGGCCGAGGCGACCTTCCGGGCGATCTCTTCACGCGACAGCGGCTTCATGTCTCGACCTCCCTACGACGACCCGGTCAACGAGGACGCCTGGTGTGATGACGATCTCCGGGTCGATGCCACCGGGCTCCACGACCTCGTCCACCTCGGCGACGACCGTTCGGGCGGCCATGGCCATGACCGGTCCGAAGTTCCGGGCTGTCTTGTTGTAGGTGAGATTGCCCATCCGGTCGGCGCGCTTGGCTCGAAGAATCGCGAAGTCGGCCTTCAGCGGCGTCTCGAGGACATAATCTCGTCCGTCGACGGTGTGCACCGGCTTGCCTTCGCCCAGGAGCGTGCCGGCCGAGACGGGGGACAGGATGCCGCCAAGCCCGACGCCGGCGGCGCGCATCCGCTCGACCAGCGTGCCCTGGGGGTTGAGTTCGAGTTCGAGACGGCCTTCGCGGTAAAGCTTGACGAACGTCTTGGAGGAGCGGGGATAGCTGCAGATCATCTTCCGCACCAGTCCGGCCGACAGCCAGTCGCTGATGTCGCCCGTCGTGAAGCCGGCATTGTTCGAGATCACGACGAGATCGCGCGGCGCCAGGTCCAGGACGGCCGCCACCAGGCCGCGGGGCATTCCGGCACCGCCGAAGCCGCTGACCATGATCGTGTCGCCGGAGCGAAGTCCGTCGATCGCCGACCGGAAGTCCGGGACCTGCTTGTCGATCACGACTCCGCTCCCTTGTCGCGATCGCGACCGAAGTGCTTGGGAAGCAACAGACCGATGCGGTCGCGCTGGATTTCCGTCGTGCCGTCCACGTAGCCGGCGATGCGTGCCGCGGCGAGGTGCCGGCCAAAAGGCTGGTCGTCCTTGAGGCCGATGGCGCCCATGGCTTGCATGCAGGCGGCTACCCCGCGCAGCGCCATCTGCGCCGCGAAGCTCTTGGCCTGGGAGGCCGCAAGGATCGCGTCCTCGCCTTGACGGATGAGACACGCTGAATGGTAGGTGAGGAGTCTCGATGCGGCGAGCTCGGTCGCGACATCGGCCAACGACCACCGAAGCCCCTGGTGGTCCAGCAGCTTCGCGCCGAACGCGGTGCGCTTTCCCGCATAGTCGACGGCCCTCGACAGGCACTCCTCGACGATGCCGTTGGCCATGGCGGCGACATGGGTCCGTGCGGCGGTGATGCCGGTCATCGCGCGCTTGAAGGCGCTGCCTGGGGCGGCGACCATGTCGGCGTCGGGCACGAAGACGTCGTTGAACGTAAGCTCGGCCGTACCGATGGCGGCACCCCCAATGAGGCTGTAGACCTGCGAGCGCGTCACGCCGATTGCATGGAGATCGACGAAGAAGCTGCCGATTCCGCGTGCACCGGCCCCCTCCTTCGTCTGTGCATAGAGCACCAGCAAGTCGGCATGCGCGCCGTTGGTGATCCACGCCTTCTGGCCATCGATCCGCCAGCCGCCGTCGACTTTGGTCGCCCGCGTCCTCATCGCGGTCGCGTCGCTGCCGCCGCCCGGCTCGGTGATCCCCGGAGCGCTCACGATCTCGCCCGACAGCAGACGGGGAAGGTAGCGGCGTTTCTGGTCGTCGGTGCCTTCCCGGCAGAGCCGGGCGGCGGTCGCTTGCGAGTTGTTGAGCGCGAAGGTCGCCGCGAAGCAGGTGTGCGCCATGACCTCAGCGACGCGGACCTTGCAGAGGTAGGACACGCCTTGTCCGCCAAGCTCGGTCGGCACCTCGAGGCCGCTGAAGCCGGCATCGGCATATCGCCTGAACACGTCTCGCGGAATCGCCTGCCGCTTCTGCTCCCAGATGGCGGCTTGCGGCTCTATCACCTCGGCGGCGAAGCGACGGGCCGCTTCGACAAGTTCCTGTTCACGCGGTGTCAGGGGAAGGTCGGTCAAGTGGGGCGCCATGGGGTTCGCGAGCGGTATTTTACCGACGCTAGCCAGCGCCGATTTAAACAACTATATGCTCTATAGACAACAAGTTGTCCATCGGCCGGACGGTGCAGTGCCGCCGGCGTCGGGCGCGCCACGAGGAGGGGCATCTATCCATGACACGACCGGGCCCGAACCAGCGGCTGCATTTCGCCACCCGGGCGATCCATCACGCCTATGATCCGAACGAGCATCAGGGGGCGGTGGCGCCTCCGGTCTACTTCACGTCCACCTACACCTACCCCACAGTTGAGGAGACGGACGCCGCGGCGGCCCAGGGAGGGCTCCTCTACGCACGCGAGCACAATCCGACGACCAAGCTGCTCGAAGCCCGGTTGGCCGACCTGGAGGGCGCGGAAGCCTGCGTCGTGGTGGCGACCGGCATGGCCGCCGTCGGGACCTTGACCCTCTCGCTCCTATCGCAAGGGGACGAGATCGTCGTTCACGAGACGCTCTACTCCAACACGCTGGCCATGATGTCGGGCGGCTTGCCGCGTTTCGGCATCAAGGTCGTCCCGGTCGATCTCGCGGCTCCGGCGAACCTCGATGCGGCGCTGACGCCGCGCACCCGGATCGTTTATTTCGAGACGCCGGTCAATCCGACGGCCGAGATTCTCGACATCGCCGCCATCGCCGAGCGGGCCCATGCGGGCGGCGCGATCGTGGTCGTCGACGGTACCTTCGCCTCGCCGGCGCTGCAGCGGCCGATCGAGCTGGGGGCGGACCTCGTGCTGCACTCGCTGACGAAATACATCAACGGCCATGGCGATGTGCTCGGCGGAGTGGTCCTGGGAAGAGCCGACCTAATCGAACAGGTGCACGGCAACGGCGTTCGCTACCTCACCGGCGCGACGATCTCTCCCATGGCCGCAGCACTCGTACTGCGCGGGTTGAAGACCCTTTCCCTGCGAATGGATCGCCATGGCGCGAGCGCACTGGCGGTCGCGCGCATGCTCGTCGCGCATCCGGAGGTCGCGTGGGTCAGGTATCCCTACCTGCCGACCGACCCGGGCTACGCCGTCGCGAGGCTCCAGATGGCGAGCGGGTCGGGAATGCTCTCCTTCGGCTTGCGCGGCGGCTTCGACGGCGCTCGCCGCATGCTGTCTCGTCTTGGGCTGATCACGCGGGCGGTGAGTCTCGGGGATACCGAATCCCTCATCACGCATCCGGCAAGCCTCGTTCGGGCTCGCAAGCGGATCCGGCCAGAGGCCAGGCTTGCGCCGGGTGTCGGCGACGATCTGCTCCGTCTCTCGATCGGGCTCGAGGATCCGGGTGACATTATCGACGATCTACAGCAGGCGCTTGCTCGCTGACAGGGGAAGAGGGTCGGCTATAGCGATTCGCGATGGCTCGCAAAGCTTAATCGACAAGGAGATATACCATGCCGTCTTTCGGTAGGGCACGTGATGGAACGGGTAACCATGGCGATACGTGGCAGACCATGGACGCTGCCGCAGCGGGTCTTGAGCCGCAGCTTCTTCACGATCTCACAGAACGGTTTGCGACATGGAAGAAAGCTAACGTCCATTCCATCTTAATCGCCAGACACGGAAAGCTACTGTACGAACAGTATTTCCCGGGCCTTGACTCACGATTCGGCGCACCCAGCAAGCAGGTTCAGTTCGCGAGCAATGTCCCGCACGACCATCGGTCGCTTACCAAAAGCGTCGTTGCATTGCTCGTCGGTGTGGGTTTTGAGAAAGGCTGGCTACGTGATCTCGACCAACCCATATTCTCCCTGCTTCCGTCTTATTCAGATCTAGCAACGGAAGAGAAAGCATGTATCACCCTTCGTCATCTCCTTTCGATGTCGCCAGGGTTGGCATGGAACGAGAACCTTCCCTATCCTCATCCTGAGAATAGTGAAACACCGATGCACGAAGTGGGCGATCCTGGCCTACATGTGCTGAAGCAGCCTGTGGTCGCCCCGCCGGGTGCGATTTGGAATTACAATAGCGGCACGACTCTCCTGCTCGGAAGCATTCTGGAGCAAGCGACTGGCATGCAGCTTGAGGACCTTGCAGAAGCGCACCTCTTCAGACCGCTGGGCATACAGAGCGCGGAATGGTTTCGGGAACCACAAAACGGACAGCTGATGGTGCACTATGGCCTGCGGATGCTGCCCGTAGACACGTTGAAATTAGGTCAGCTTGTTCTTTGCAAGGGGACATGGGCGGGCAATCAGATCGTACCAAGTCAATGGATTCAGGAAGCAATTTCCCCCCAGATCAGTGGTGCTGACGGCTGGCTTTATGGCTTTCAATTCTGGCTGGGGCGTTCCTGGATCAATCAACGCGAAATCTCCTGGGCTGCCGGCCGTGGCTATGGTGGGCAATGTCTGTTTATCGTGCCGTCCCTGGATCTATTGCTTCTTGTTCACGCGGGTCTTTATGAATCCCCGAGAGGAAGTCAGCTACATCAGGCCGCCGGAAGCAATCTACTAAACCAGTTTGTCCTGACAGGAATTAAAACGTAGTCCAAGGAGTGCATAGGTCTCACGGCCATGGGGCGTAGGTTCGGCTCAGGATCTGCCTCGCCGTCGTGCCCCCCAGCGTCTAGTTCAAGTCCGATCGCCCCCAACAAGGTAGGGGGGCACAGCAGCAGCTGGAAAGGCCTCCGAAGGCTTGTGCGGAATTAGGCGGCTCCGGCGAAGGAATGGGACGGTAGCTCAATCGGAAAGGCGTTCAAAAACGCGTATCTTTCGTCAAATGGCGACCACCAATGAATGTCGGTCTCGGTGGTTGCGGGCCCTCGCAACCAACTGCGATGCGCCGAGTGCATCACGTGATGCCAGCGCCTTCATGCCGAGGACGTCGTATTTCTCGAAGACCAGCAGCGACTCCTCGGCGGCGCGTGCACTCAGAAGCTCAGCGAATGTCGAAGTGATATCCCTTTTTAAAGAAAGGAGTTTATGTCGACAACGCAGCAGTATCGCCCATCCGCAAGCACGATCGGGTGATCATCCCTTGGACATCCGAAGATGGGAGTTTGTCGCCTCACAAAGAGCATGCCGCATCAACTTATCACCGCATTTGCTGACATGGCCTGATCAGTCACTGAAGCCTTCATGAAGCCCGCGAGGCGGGAGGCGATGATGCCTTCGGCCTCCGCCATGATGCGGTCGATCAGCTCCTTCACCGTCGGCACGTCGCGGATCAGGCCTGCTACCATGCCGCACGACCAGGCGCCGGCATCCATCTCGCCCTCCTTCATGATGCGCGGGTAGACGCCGGCGACCTCGGGCAGGATGTCCTCGAACTTGATCTTGCTGCCCAGCGCCTTCTCCTTCTCGAGCAGGCGCTCGACGGCGGCGTTCTTCAGCACGCGCTCGGTGTTGCGCAGCGGCCGCATCACCAGCCGCGTGTCGAGCTCGCTCGCCGCCACAAGCGCCTGCTTCACGTGCTCGTGGATCGGCGCTTCCTTGGTTGCCATGAAGCGCGTGCCCATGTTCATGCCGTCGGCGCCGAGTGACAGGGCGGCCACCAGCGAGCGGCCGTCGGCCATGCCGCCGGACGCGACGAAGGGGATCTTCAGCTCCTCGGCGGCGCGCGGCAGCAGGATGAAGTTCGGCACGTCGTCCTCGCCGGGATGGCCGCCGCACTCGAAGCCGTCGACGCTGACCGCATCGCAGCCGATCGACTCGGCTTTCAGCGAATGGCGCACCGAGGTGCATTTGTGGATCACCTTGATGCCGGCTTCCTTGAGCGAGGGCAGCCACTTCTGCGGATTGTTGCCGGCCGTCTCGACGATCTTGACGCCGCCCTCGACGATGGCGCGGACATAGCCGGGATAGTCGGGCGGCGTGACCGAGGGCAGGAAGGTGAGGTTCACGCCGAACGGCTTGTTGGTCATCTCGCGGCAGCGGCGGATCTCCTTGGCGAGATTCTCCGGATTGCCCTGGGTCAGGCCGGTTATGATGCCAAGCCCGCCGGCGTTCGACACGGCCGCGGCCATTTCCGCGAAGCCCACGAAATGCATGCCGCCCTGGATGATGGGATGCTCGATGCCAAAGAGTTCCGTGATTCTGGTCTTCATCGATCGGTCACCTCGTCGGGCAAGCCTATGTGTGCAAGGCGGCCTTGTCGCTGAAATACTTTTCGAACTTGTCTTTCTCGTCCGTGAAATCGTCGGCGTCGGCCGGCGTCTCGCCCTTGCGGGTGATGTTCGGCCAGGCCGTCGACAGGCTGCGATTGAGCTCCAGCCACTTCTCCAGGTCCTTCTCGGTGTCGGGCAGGATGGCGTTGGGCGGGCATTCGGGCTCACACACGCCGCAATCGATGCATTCGTCGGGATTGATGACCAGCATGTTCTCGCCCTCGTAGAAGCAATCCACGGGGCAGACTTCGACGCAGTCCATGTACTTGCACTTGATGCAAGCCTCGGTCACGACATAGGTCATGCGGCCGCTGCTCCTTCGCGAATGCGCCGCGACGTCTGCTCGGCTGCCGCCGCCTCCTCTGCCGTCGCTCGCTCCAGCCGTACCGGGACGTTCTTGTGATAGGGCGTGCCGGCGATCGGGTCGCGGTTTCCGCCTGCGGTCAGGAGGTTGATGCGCGGTCCGCTGGTCAGCCGCGTGCCGTCGCTGGTCGGATACGCCTGGCCGAAGCCATGTGGCAGGGCGAGCTGCCCGCGCCGCATCGACTCGTCGGCCTGCCCCCGCACCACGATGCGCCCGCGCTCGGACTGCACGGCAAGCCAGGCGCCGTCGGCCGCGTCGAGCTGGGCAAGGTCCTCGGGGTTGATCAGCAGGGCGCCGTCCGGATCGCTGCGCCGCCATGCCGGATCGCGAAAGATCTGGTTGGCGTTGAACATCCGTCGCTGGCCGGCCGCCAGCACGAAGGGAAAGTCAGGATTGGGGTCGACCTGTCCGACGTCGAGCCGGCCCAGCCACTCGAGCAGCTCGGGAACGGCAAGCTGCACCTTGCCATCGGGCGTCTCGATCAGGGACCACATCTCTTCGTACGAATGGACGCTGAAGGCCGTGCCCTGGGGAGAGGTGAGCAGCGCATCGAACAGCCGATCGGCCAACTGCCGGTCCGGCACGTCAGCCGGAGCATCGAGCGCGCGGCGCAGCGAGCCCGGCATCCGCTTGGCGCAGCTTTGCGCGGCCGGCCACAGCACGGCAGCCGCCGCGTTGCCGTTGGGCAAGGTCGGCCCGAGCGTGTTGTACAGCACCAGGGCCGCGATCGGCTGGGCCGTCGGGTTCTCCATCAGGAAGGCACGGAAGGCCTTATCGAAGTCGTTGCGCGAGCGTGCCGCCGCTTCCTTGAGCGGCGCCAGAACATTGTCGCCGGGAAGCAGGCCGAGCGCCCGCGCGAGCCGGGTGTAGATCTCGGGCTCCGGCAGGGTCCCGGGCAAGGGCGGCAGCAGCGCCGGCCGGACGTGGAAGTAGTTGGTCGGGAACTCGAAGCTGAAGAGCGTGAACTCGGTCTTCTCGTACTGCGAGCTTGCGGGCAGCACATAGTGGGCGAGCCGGGCCGTTTCGGTCATGGCGACGTCGACGACCACCAGCAGCTCGAGGGCCCGCAGGGCGCGCTCGGCCTCGCTGGTGTCCGCCACCGTGTTGGCCGGATTGCTGCTGTCGACGAAGACGGCGCGCAACCGTTCGGGATGATCCGACAGCACCGCCTTGGCGAAGCTGTTGGGCGGCAGCAGGCCGCCGATGATCTCGTCGCCGGTCGGCACATAGACCTTGCCCGGACTGTTGCCCCACAGCGGCACCAGCCAGCTATGGAGCTGGTTCGTGCCGGGACGGCCGAAGCTGCCGGTCAGCAGGATCAAAAGCTTTTCGAGATAGGAGTTGAGGGTCGAGTTGACGCCCTGCTGGATGCCGAGCTCGACGCGCACGACCATCGCCTTGGCGGCGGCGATCATGTCGACCGAGCGCTCCAGGTCGGCCATCGGCACGTCCGCCGCCTTGGCCCAGGCTTCGGCCGGAATGCCGAGCAGCGCGTCGCGGACCGCCTCGAAGCCCGTCGTGCGCTGGTCGATGAACGCCCGGTCGATGGCGCCGCGTCGGACCAGGATGGCCAGCAGCGCGCCCAGCAGGAAGGCGTCGGCGCCCGGGCGCACGGCGAGGTGCAGGTCGGCAAGCTCGGCCGTCTCGGTACGACGCGGATCGACGACGATCAGCTTGCGCGCGGAATCCTTGCGGATCCGGTTCAGATGGTCGCGTGCATTGGGAAAGCCGTGCGCGATCCAGGGATTGCAGCCCAGCACGAACAGCAGGTCGCAGTGATGGACGTCCTCGGCGGTATGGCAGTGCTGGCTGCCGAACATCCGGCCATTGACCCAGAAGTCGCCGGTCTTCTCCTGCGCCAGCGCATTGAACGTATTGCGCGAACCGAGCGCGCGCAGAAGGCTCGTGATGTAGGCGCCGCCGGCATGGTTGCCCTGCCCACCGCCGCCATAGAGCGCGAAGCTCTGGCCGCCGTGTGCCGCGTGGATCTCGCGCATGCGCCCGGCGATCTCGGCGATGGCCGTCTCCCACGAGATCGCGTCGAAGCCTCCGTCGGCCCGCCGCCGCAGCGGTGAGGTCAGCCGGTCCCGGTGATGGGCGTAGTAGGGGATGCGCGCCGCCTTGTTGCAGAGGTAGCCCTGCGACTTGGGATTGCTGCGGTCGCCGCGGATCTTGCCCATCCGGCCGTTCTCGATTGCCACCTCGATCCCGCAGTTCACGTAGCAGAGGTTGCAGGCCGTCTTGTGCCACTGGACATCCGACATGGCGTTCTCCCTGGCGTTGGCTGTACGGGTGCGCGCATTTCCGATTTGATGGAACCGCTTGCGGTTCCATCAAATCGGAAATCGCTTTAGCGTCCTTGGAACTGCGCCTCGCGGCGCTCGACGAACGAGCGGATGCCTTCCTTGGCGTCCTCGGTGCCCATCACCGCGGCGTGGATCGCAGGGATGGCGGCGACCGCCATGGCCTCGCCGGCCTGGATGTATTTCAGCGCCGCTTCCTTCATGGCGCGCAGCCCGAGCGGCGCGTTGCGCGCGATGCGCCGGGCGATCTCGACCGCGCGTTCGACCTGCTGGCCGGCCGGCACGACCTCCTGGACGAGGCCGATCTGCAGCGCGCGCTCGGCGTCGAATTCGTCGCACAGCATCAGGTGGTACATGGCGTTGCCCCAGCCGGTCCGCGTGAGAAACCGGAAATGCGCACCGCCCAGGGGCGCGATGCCGCGGCGCGATTCCATCTGGCAGAAGCGTGCGCTGTCGGCAGCGATCACGATGTCGGCTGCCAGCATCATCTCGATGCCGACGGTGAGGCAGAGTCCCTGCACCGCGGCGATCACCGGCTTCATGGTGCGGCGCCTGAGCGCAAACGGGTCGACATTGTCCGGCGGATTGTCGCGACGCTCGCGGTTGGGACCGAAGAACTTCGGCATGTCGAGGCCAGCCGTCGTGTGCTCGCCGGCGAAGGCGAGGACGGCGACCCACAGATCGTCGTTGCGGTCGAACGCCGTGAAGGCCTCCGACAGCTCGCCCATCATGGCCGGCGTGAAGGCGTTCCGCTTGGCCACGTTGTCGACCACGATCCGGAAGATCCGGCCGTCGATCTGCGTGCGGATCGTCCCGGGCTGGGCGCTGTCAGGCATCATATTTCTCCGTGGCGGGCGGCGGTGGCGCAAGGTTGGCGCGCAAGGCTTCCTGGTAGGCGGGC
>WHTW01000154.1 GCA_009377525.1 Rhodospirillales bacterium | reverse complement strand
GCCATCAAGTACGGCACCACCTTGCGGCGTCACGATGTGTGAATCCGACAGACGCGCAGCGTGGGGAGGTGGCCCGAAGGGCCGGAGGGGTCATGAGCGACAGTCGTTCTGCGGCCCATGACCCCTCCGCCTGCTCCGCAGGCACCTCCCCATCGCGCGGCCCGCGATGGGGAGGGAAGACGTCGACCTTACACCGATGGCCCTGACGGTGCGCCGAAACGCACCTTCAAGCGCGCCAGCAACTGGTCGCGCATGCGGCGATAGGCATCGAGCCGCATCTCGCGCGAGCCCTCGACAGCGCTGGGATCGGGCACCGGCCAGTATTCGACCTCGGCCGCCGTGCCGCGCGTGACTTCCAGCGCCTGGTGATGGGCCTCCGGCGACAGCGTCACGATCAGGTCGAAGGAGCTCGGATCGACATCGTCGAACGTCTTGGCGTGATGGCGATGGACGTCGATGCCGACCTCGTCGAGCGCCGCCGCGACGAAGCCGTCGGCGTCGCTTGCCCGCACGCCGACCGAATCGATGTAGGACGCCTGGCCGTAGAGCCGCTTGGCCAGCGCCTCGGCCATCGGCGAACGCACGGAATTCTCGCTGCAGGCGAACAGCACGCTGGCGGGAAGGCCGTTCATCACCATCGCATCACGACGTGATGTGGAGCGCGCAGATCAGGGTGAACAGCCGACGGGCGGTATCGAGATCGATTTCAATCTTGCCGGCGAGCCGTTCGCGCAAGAGCTCGGAGCCCTCGTTGTGCAGGCCGCGCCGGCCCATGTCGAGCGCCTCGATCTGCGAGGGGCTGAGCTTCTTGATGGCCGCGTAATAGCTTTCGCAGATCAGGAAGTAGTCCTTCACCACTTTCCGGAAGGGCGTGAGCGACAGCACGATGTCGCGCAGCTTGTTGTCGCCCGCATCGCGCACGTCGAACACCAGCCGCTGCTCGAAGACGCCGATGCGCAGCCGGTAGGGGCCGGGCGTGCCGGCCAGCGCGAAGTCGTTCTCCTCGAGGAGATCGAACAGCGCCACCGCACGCTCATGCTCGACCTCGGGCGAGCGCCGCGCCACGGACTCCTCGTCGAGCACGATGTCGATGATGCGGCGCGCCTTGGCGGGCATAGGGATCAGCCGCGGCGGTTCAGCCGGATCGACACCGATCGGCCGTGCGCCCCCAAGCCCTCGGCTTCGGCCAGCGCCAGCGCGGCCGGCCCCAGCGCGGCCAGCGCCTCGGGCGTGCAGGTGACCAGCGAGGTGCGCTTCAGGAAATCGGCGACGCCGAGCCCGCCCGAGAAGCGCGCCGCGCGCGAGGTCGGCAGCACGTGGTTGGTGCCGGCAACGTAGTCGCCGATCGCCTCGGGCGTGTGGCGGCCGATGAAGATCGCGCCGGCGTGCCGGATGCGCCCGGCCAGCGCTTCGGCGGGGGCGACCTCCATCGCGAGCTCGACATGCTCGGCGGCGATGCGGTCGACGATCGGCGCGGAGGCCGCAAGGTCAGGCACCAGGATGATGCAACCGTTGTCGCGCCAGCTCGCGCCCGCGATGTCGGCACGCGCCATGCCTAAAAGCTCGGTCTCGACGGCGTGCGCCACCCGTTCGGCGAAAGCGGCATCGTCGGTAATCAGGATCGACTGCGACGAAGCGTCGTGCTCGGCCTGCGACAGAAGATCGGCTGCGATCCAGGCGGGGTCGTTGTGGCCGTCGGCGACGACCAGGATCTCGGACGGGCCGGCGATGAGGTCGATACCGACCTGGCCGAACACGCGCCGCTTGGCGGCGGCGACATAGGCATTGCCGGGACCGGTGATCTTGTCGACCGGCGCGACCGATTGCGTACCGTAGGCCAGGGCGGCCACGGCCTGGGCTCCACCGATGCGCCAAACCTCGTCGGCGCCGGCGATCTCGGCCGCCAGCATGACCAGCGGATTGAGCACGCCCCCCGGCGTCGGCACGACCATGACGATGCGCTGCACGCCCGCCACCTTGGCCGGCACGATGTTCATCAGCACCGAGGACGGATAGGCCGCGGTGCCGCCGGGGACGTAGACGCCGACCGAATCGAGCGGCCGGTAGCGCGCGCCCAATCGCGTGCCGGTGGCGTCGGTGAAGTCGACATCCTTGGGCAACAGAGCGCGATGGAACGCCTCGATGCGCCGGGCGGCGAAGGTCAGTGCCTCGCGCTGCGCCGCCGGCACCTTCGCTACCGCTGTTTTGCGCTCGGAATCGGATAGACGCAGGTTCGAGAGGTCGGCTCCAGGCCAATCGAATTGCCGCGTGTAGTCGATGACCGCCGCATCGCCGCGCGCGCGTACGTCGGCGACGATGTCGGCGACGACGCGATCGACGTTCTCGTCGCTGTCGCGATTGCGCCCAAGGAAGGCCGAAAAGTCCTTTTCGAAGCCCGGCGCCGCGGCGTCGAGCCTCCTAGGCGGCACGGGAGATCTCGCGGAAGCGATCGACCCAGCGGCCGATCCGCTCGGGCTGGGTCTTCAGCGCGGCGCGATTGACGATGAAGCGCGAGGTGATGTCGGCGATGTGCTCGATCTCGACCAGGCCGTTCTCCTTGAGCGTGCGGCCGGAATCGACCAGGTCGACGATGCGATGGCTGAGGCCGAGCGACGGCGCCAGCTCCATGGCGCCCGACAGCTTCACGCACTCGGCCTGCACGCCGCGCGCAGCGAAGTGGCGGCGCGTCACCTCGGGATACTTGGTGGCGATGCGCACGTGGCTCCAGCGCCGTGGGTCGTCGCTGCCCGCCATCTCGACCGGCTCGGCGACAGCCAGCCGGCAATGGCCGATGCCGAGATCGATCGGCGCGTAGATCTCGGGATAGTCGAACTCCATCAGCACGTCGCCGCCGGCGATGCCGAGATGGGCGGCGCCGAAGGCCACGAAGGTGGCGACGTCAAAGGAGCGCACGCGGATGATGTCGAGGTCGGGATGGTTGGTGGTGAAGCGGAGCTGGCGCGCCTCGGAATCGGCGAAAGCGGCCTCAGGTTCGATGCCGGCGCGCGCGAACAAGGGCGTCGCTTCCGTCAGGATGCGGCCCTTGGGCAACGCCAGGATGAGCTTCTCGTTGGCCTCGCTCGACACGACCCTTTGCTCCAACAACGAATGCCCGCCCCCTCCTGCTCGGTGACGGGCTTACTCGACCGGATGGGCGGGCTTCCACGGGGTGGCCCAAGGCTCCCCGACATCCCCCAAATGGCATGCAAGCCGGCCGATTTCCAGCCGTATGGCCCGGCCTGCGGCGAACCGCAGCGTGACTGAACGGTCATCCTCTTGCGCCACGGCCAGCAATTCGAGCATGCGGTCGGGCTCGCCGAGCGGGATGTCGTGATGGCGGACGGCCGTCACCTCGTTGAAAACAAGGGCGGAATGGGTGCGCGAATGGGCGGCTTCGACGGTCGGGTCGGCCTCCCAGCGGAACCGGTTCAAAAGCAGAACGAAGCGCCTCTCGTCCTTGAAATAGGCGCAGTCGCGCACCGCCACCAGCGCGTCCTGGACCGCCGCCGATATGACGTCGAGATCGTCGGCGTCCAGCGCCGAGAGTTTCAGCCCGCTCATCAGCCCTTCAGCCGCTCGATGTCGGCGCCGCAGGCGGCGAGCTTCTCCTCGAGCCGCTCGTAGCCGCGATCGAGGTGATAGAGGCGGTTCACCACCGTGTCGCCTTCGGCCGCGAGGGCGGCGATGGCGAGCGACACCGAGGCGCGCAGGTCGGTCGCCATGACCTCCGCGCCGCGCAGCTTCGGCACGCCGCGCACCAGGGCGGATTCATGGTGGATGGTGACGTTGGCGCCCATGCGCGCCAGCTCAGGCACATGCATGAAGCGGCTCTCGAACACCGTCTCGGTGATCATCGAGGCGCCCTCGGCGCACGTCATCAGCGCCATCATCTGCGCCTGCAGGTCGGTCGGGAAACCGGGATAGGGCTCGGTCATGACATCGACGCCGGTCAGCGCGCCGTTGGTCCGGTGCACCCGCATGCCCTTCTGTGTGTTCTCGAGCGTCACGCCGGCCGAGCGCAGAACCTGCGCCACAGCCTCGATCAGGTCGAGCCGGCCGCCGACGAGCTCGACATCGCCCGCCGTCATCGCCACCGCCATGGCATAAGTGCCGGTCTCGATGCGATCGGCGATGACGCGATGCGAAGCCTCCTTGAGGGAGGTCACGCCGTCGATGGTGAGCGTCTCCGTGCCGATGCCGCGCACCGGCACGCCCATGCTCACCAGGCACTCGCCAAGGTCGGTGATCTCGGGCTCGCGCGCGGCGTTGTCGAGCACGGTCGTGCCCTTGGCGAGCGCCGCCGCCATCATCAGGTTCTCGGTGGCGCCGACCGACACCTTGGGGAAAGTGAAGCGCGCGCCCTTCAGGCCCTTGGGCGCCCTGGCGACGAGATAGCCGCCGTCGATGTCGATCTGCGCGCCCATCGCCTTCAGGCCGGCGATGTGCAGGTCGACCGGGCGCGCACCGATGGCGCAGCCGCCGGGCAGCGACACCCGCGCCTCGCGCTCGCGCGCCAGCAGCGGGCCCAGCACCAGCACCGAGGCGCGCATCTTGCGCACGATGTCGTAGGGCGCCGTGGTCGAGGCGATCTTGCCGGCCTGCAGGCTGAGCGTCGTGCCGCGGTCGTGGCCGTTCTCGCCGCGCGCCGCACCCACCTCCACGCCATGCTGCTTCAGGAGCTGGATCATGGTGGTGATGTCGGCGAGCCGCGGCACGTTGTGCAGCGTGAGCTTGCGGTCGGTCAGCAGCGCGGCGACCATCAGCGGCAGCGAGGCGTTCTTGGAGCCGGAGACGCGGATCTCGCCCTTGAGCTGGCGGCCGCCCTTGATGCGGAGTCGGTCCATGGTCCCTCTTCGCGTCAGATCTTGGGCAGGGTGACGCCGCGCTGGCCCTGATACTTGCCGGCCTTGTCGCGGTAGGAGACCTCGCAGGGCTCGTTGCCCTGCAGGAACAGGAACTGCGCCGCGCCCTCGTTGGCGTAGATGCGCGCCGGCAAGGGCGTGGTGTTGGAGAATTCCAGCGTGACGTGGCCTTCCCACTCGGGCTCGAGCGGGGTCACGTTCACGATGATGCCGCAGCGCGCATAGGTCGACTTGCCGACACAGATCACCAGCACGTCACGCGGGATGCGGAAATATTCCACCGTGCTCGCCAACGCAAAGGAATTGGGCGGGATGATGCAGATGTCGGCGGTGCGGTCGACGAAGCTGTTGGCGGCGAAGTTCTTGGGGTCGACCACCGCCGAATCGACGTTGGTGAAGATCTTGAAGTTGCTGCCCACGCGCGCGTCATAGCCGTAGGACGACAGCCCATAGGAGATCACGCCATCGCGCTTCTGGGCGTCGACGAAGGGCTCGATCATGCCCTTTTCCTGCGACATGCGGCGGATCCAGCGATCGGAGAGGATGGTCATTTCGAGGGGCTTTTGGCGGGCTGACTTCCAGTTTTGGCGCCTTCCTGCTTGGCGCGCGCCTGCGCCTTACGACGCTTGAGGTTCTCGCGCAAGGCGGCAGCCAGCCGCTCGGCGCGGTCGTCATTCTTGGCGGGGGCGGTCATGGCCGCAGGATACATCAAGCCGCGAGTTTTTGGGCCAGCGTTGCCGGTACCCTGATCGGCATATCCAAAAGCATCTGGGCGAAGGCCTTGGCCAGCGGATCGGCCTTGAGCGAGGCCATGCCGCCGCCGCCCAGCGCCTGGCGCAGCAGGAAGTTGAAGCCGTGGATGCCGGGCAGCCGCCAGCGCGTCACCTTGCCCTCGATGCGATGGGCGAAGTACTTCGCCACCGCCTCCTCCGTCACCTCGGCATCGAGAATGGGCTGGTATTCCGGCCGGCGCGCGAAGATGCCGATATTGGCGTTGTCGCCCTTGTCGCCCGAGCGGCCGTAGGCCAGCGCCACAAGCGGCACGGTCGCGGTTGCCGCGTTGGGGCCGGTGGTCGGCAGCGCGGGTGCAGCCGGCGCCTCGGCCGGCAGGTCGGCCGCGCTGAAGCCGCCGCTCTTGGCCGCGCGCTCCATCGCGATGCTGCGGCCGTCGACCTCGATGGTCACCGGCACCAGGGTCTTGGGCACCAGGCAGGAGAACATGCGGATCACCGGCGAGGGCGAGACACGGCCGGCGCCGAAGCTGCCGGTCATGCCGACCACGCCGCCGGTCGCCATCGGCGCGATCTCGCGGCCAAGCAGACTCAACGCCTCCTTCTGGTCGTGCCTGGCGGCGATCTTGACCACCACCTCGCGGCTGTCCTGCGCGCGGGCATGCGGTCCGTAGGTCGCCTCTCCGCCGATGATCTCTATGCTGAGGTCGCGGTAGTTCCCCATGTTCTTCTCGCGGAACATGCGGCGCGTCTTCTTGATGATGGCGTCGGCGCTCGCCTGGCCCTTGGCCACCGCCTCGCGGCCGCCCAGCATGAAGATGGTGCTGAGCTTGTAGCCGTCGGGCCAGGTGGTCGAGACCTTGTAGGTGTCGGTCGGCGGCCGGCCCTTGGCGCCCGACACGCGCACGCGGTCCTTGCCGACTTGGGCATAGGTCGCCTGGGTGAAGTCGCAGACCACGTCGGGCACCATGTAGGCGCGCGGATCGCCGATCTCGTAGAGCATCTGCTCGGCCACCGTGGCGGTGGTGATCAGGCCGCCGGTGCCGTCGGGCTTGCCCAGCACGAACGAGCCGTCGGCCAAGACCTCGGCCACCGGGAAGCCCATCTGGTCGTAGTCGGGCACCAGCCGCCAGTCGGTGAAGTTGCCGCCGTTGCACTGCGCGCCGCATTCGATGATGTGGCCGCAGAGCGTGCCGGCGGCGAGTCGGTCGTGGTCGTCCATGGTCCAGCCGAAGGCATGGATCAGCGCGCCCAAGGTCACCGCCGAATCGACGCAGCGTCCTGTGATCACCACGTCGGCGCCCTCGCTGAGCGCGCGGGCGATCGGGAAGCCGCCGAAATAGGCGTTCATGCTGACGATCTTCGCCGGCAGGGCTGCTCCGTTGTCCATCTCGCGGATGTCGAGGCCGCGCAGCTCGTCGGCACGCGGCAGCAGATCGTCGCCCAGCACGACGGCGACCCTGAGCTTGACGCCTGCCGCCTCGCAGGCTTTCAGCACGGCGTCGCGACAGGCGAGCGGATTCACGCCGCCGGCGTTGGTGATCACCTTGATCTTCTTGTCGGCGATCTCACGGGCGAGCGGCGCCATGACGACGCTGACGAAGTCGGTGGCATAGCCCATCTGCGGATTGCGCAGCTTCTGGGCCGCCATGATCGACATGGTAACTTCGGCCAGATAGTCGCTCACCAGGTAATCGACGTTGCCCTGGCGCACGAGCTGGACGGCGGCGGTCTCGGTGTCGCCCCAGAAGCCCGAATGGCAGCCGATGCGGACCGTCTTGTTCGAGGCCTGGGCCATGGTCACTTCCTCTTGCGATTGACGAATGCCGCCATGCGCTCGATGTGCTCGCCCTCCGCAACCGACTGCGCGAAGGCGTCGATGCCGGCCTGCACCGCCTCGTCGAGCGGCAGGCGCTCCCAGCGCCGCATCAGCCGCTTCTGCGCCCGCACCGCCTTGGGCGTGCCCTCGACGATCGAGGCGACGCAGCGCTCGACCGCCTCGTCGAGCTTGGCCGCCGGCACGACCTGCTCGACCATGCCCCAGCGGTCGGCCGTCGCGGCATCGATGTTCTCCGCCGTCAGCAGCAGCCACGAGGTTCGGCCCCAGCCGATCAGGCGCGGCAGCAGGGCCGCCTCGACCACCGACGGCACGCCGACCTTGACCTCGGGCATGCCGAAGAAGGCGTTGTCGGCGGCGATGCGCATGTCGCAGGCCGCCGCCACTTCCAGGCCGGCACCCAACGTGTAGCCTTCCATGCGGCAGATCACCGGCACGGGGCAGTCGCGGATGGCCTGGCAGAGCTTGTGGACCTGGGTGATGAAGGCGCGTCCGTCCTCGGAGCTCTTCATCCCGGCCATGTGGTTGATGTCGGCGCCGCCGATGAAGGCCTTTCCGCCGGCGCCCGACAGCACCACGACGCGCAGGTCATCCTCGCGCGCCAGACCCAGGAACGCCTCGGTGAGGTCGAGCAGCGCGGGCGGATTGAGCGAATTGAGCTTGCGCGAATTGTCGAACACGACATTGGCGACCGTGCCGGCGGGCCGGCGATCCCAGGAAATGTCGACCTTGTGGACGCCTGACGCCATGTCGTTTCGCTCCGTGGCTCTTTGTCGGTGGGGGAATTTCATCTATTAGAGCGCCGCAGCAAAGCTTCACAAGAGCCACCCGGATGCCCGACTCCATCGACCTCGGCAGCTACTCGGTCTTCGTGCCGCCCGATCCCTTCGAGGATCACGTCGGGCCCTTCTACTACCGCATCACGGGCGACGCACGCCAAGCCGGCAGCGTGCATTGCGTGCTGCCGACGCACGAGCGGCACGGCAACTATGCGGGCGGCGTGCATGGCGGGGCCACGCTCACCTTCGCCGACTACGCGCTCTGCCTGGTTGCCGGCCGCGCCGCCGACGGCGGCACCAACACGGCCTTCGCCGTGACGGTGAGCATCGCCGTGGAATTCCTCGACGCCGGCCGTGTCGGCGTGCCGCTCGAGGCGAGCGGCGAGCCCCTGCAAGTGACGGGCCGGCTCGCCTTCGCGCGCGGCAGCATCAGCCAGCAGGGCAAGACCATCGCGCTGTGGTCGGGTGTGTGCCGTCACATACCGCGCACCAAGGCGATGGAACGTAAAGACTCGGCCTCGGCCACCGCGCCCGTCGTTGTCCAGAGCGTGCCGGCCGGTTTTGACCTTCTGTCGAACGCCAGCATCTACTCCCGCCATATCGGCCCCTCCTATGCCCGCAAGGAAGCGGACGGCGCCTCGCTGGCGCAGCCCACCCTGCCGCACATGTGCAACTCGGGCGGCGTGCTGCACGGCGGCTACATGATGAGCTTCGCCGATTCGGCGGTGACGCGCGCCGCCGCGCTCACCACCGGCATGGCGCCCTCGACCGTGGCCTTCGCCGCCGAGTTCCTGTCCGCCGGCACGTCGACCACGCCGATCGCCACCCGGGTCGAGGTGCCGCGCCACGGCAAGTCGCTCGCCTTCGTGCGCGGCCTGCTCGAGCAGGATGGCCGCAAGCTCCTGTCCTATTCGGCGACGATCAGGCTGCGGGCGCGATCCTGACGGCCAAAACCGGTCCTCTGGTTTGGCCGCCCATCATCGAACTGAAGTCATCATACTACTTACTGTAGTAATATCACGCCGCATGCCGGCAAGCAAGCGGGCGCCAGGGCACACAACGGCTTTGCCTCACCGAGCAATAAAATTAGCTTTTTTCGCACCGTAGGGCGGGCGCCAGCGATACATTTACCTTGTAATTGTGCCATTAGATGGCATTATTACTAGGAAATGATCCGTCGCCGACTCGAAGACAGGCTGCGTTATCTCCTGAAGCACTTTCCCGCGGTTGGCCTGCTGGGGCCGCGGCAGGTGGGAAAGACAACCTTGGCCCAGGAGCTCGCGGCGACCGGGCCAGCGGCCTATCTCGACCTCGAATCACCGGACGATCGGGCCAAGCTCGCCAATCCCGAGCAGTATCTTTCCGACCATGAGAATGAGTTGGTGATCCTCGACGAGGTCCATCGGACGCCGGAAATCTTCCAGAGCCTGCGAGGCGTCATCGACCGCGGACGACGCCGCGAAAAGAAGAACGGACGCTTCCTCCTTCTCGGCTCCGCGGGGCCCGATCTGCTGCGGCAATCGGGGGAAAGCCTCGCCGGCCGCATCACCTATCTGGAGCTTGGTCCTTTCGACGCGCTCGAGGTATCGGCCGCCTCCTTGGACCGGCTGTGGGTGCGCGGCGGCTTCCCCGGCAGCTTCCTCGCCGAAGACGACGAACTCAGCGCCATCTGGCGACAGAGCTTCATCAAGACATATCTGGAACGGGACATCCCGCAGTTCGGCTCGCGCGTGCCGACAGAGACGCTGCGCCGATTCTGGACAATGCTCGCGCACAACCAGGGAGAACTTCTCAACGCCGCCAAGTTGGCGCGCGGCCTCGGAGTCGAAGGCAAGGCGGTCGCGCGTCACCTCGACCTCCTGGTCGACCTGCTGCTGGTACGTCGTCTACCGCCCTGGCATCGCAACGAAGGCAAGCGTCTGGTGAAGTCACCGAAGGTCTATGTGCGCGATTCCGGCATCGTCCATACGTTGCTGCGCCTCGGCGACAAGGAAGATGTCCTGGGGCATCCCGTCGTCGGCCAGACATGGGAAACGTTCGTGATCGAGACGTTGCTCGCTGTCGCTCCGGAAGGAGCGGAGGCCCGTTTCTATCGAGCGGCTGCAGGCGCCGAAATCGATCTCCTTCTCGATCTTCCCAATCGCCAGCTCTGGGCGGTCGAGATCAAGCGAAGCTCGGCGCCGAAGGTGGAGAAAGGCTTCCACTTCGCTTGCGACGACCTCAAACCGCAGAGGCGGTTCGTGGTCTATTCGGGAACGGACCGCTTCTCCCTCGACGGCAGGACGGAAGCCCTCGGACTGGTCTCCCTCGCCGGCGAGCTTCAAGCGTTGTGGTGACCCAGCCCGGCCTCACACCACCGAACATCCTCGTGCGTTGTGAGTCGCAGGCCATCGCGCGAACTTACGGAGCCTTTCGACGAGTTCCGGACGGGCGCGGTGCCATACGGAGAGCGTCAGCTCGGCGGCGGCCGAACAGCATCACGGCCGATGCGGCATGAGCGACGAAGTTGACCGACGGAACAGAGAAGAAGCTGAGGGCGACCAGCGGCCAGCGCCGGCCCAGCAACGTCGCAGCCGGCCCCAACAGCCATACCGCAGCCACGTTCACGGCGGTGATGACGGAGGCCAGAAGCGGGCATGACTTCAAGTCGGCAAATCCGAAGAAGCCGCAAAGGAACTCGCGGAAGGCGTATTCGGCGCCGTTGACGTCGATCCCGTGTTCCTCGAACTGGTGCATGAGGTAGGCAAGCGTGCCGAGCCACGTCAGCCAGACGAGATCGCGCCAGCGCGAAACCGTCTTGTCGCTGCGCAGGAGATCGGTCGCGAGCAGCAGCGCCCGCAACAGCGCGGCACCCTTCCATTGCTCTACCGCCCGAGCTCGTACGGCCCGCCGCGCTCGATCGCCCGTTGGTACGCCGGCCGCGCCTTCAATCGTGCATGCAGTGCTGTCAAACGCGGATAGTCGCTCAAAGGCCCGCGCGAGGCGCCGGCATCCAGGATGAAGGAAAGATGGATGTCGGCGGCCGAGAAGCGATTGGCGACGAAATAGTCGTTTCCGCCCAGCGCACCCTCCATGTAGTCGAAGTGGTTCTTGAGCTCGCTGTCGATGCGCGGCCACAGCGGCTTGCCGGCGTCGCCCAGCCGGCCGACATAGAGCTTCAGCATCAGCGGCAGCATCGCCGAGCCCTCGACGAAATGCATCCAGTGCAGGTAGGCGCGATAGTCCGCCGAGTCGGGATCGACCGGCGGCGCGAGCTTGCCGTCGTCGTACTTGCGCACCAGGTACTCGATGATCGCGCCGGTCTCCGCCACCACTTGGCCGTCGTCGTCGATGACCGGCGACTTGCCCAACGGATGCACGCCCTTCAACTCGGGCGGCGCGAGGCGCGTCGCGGCATCGCGCTGATACGGCACGACCTTGTAGGGCTGCCCGAGCTCCTCCAGCAGCCACAGGATGCGCTGCGAGCGTGAGTTGTTGAGATGATGAATCTCGATCATTGCATTTCCTTGGTTTCGATTCCGCGCAGAGCGTATCGCCTATTGTTGAGCCCGACATCAGACTCTTCCGGACCGCGCGCGTCTCACGCGCCTCATGATCAAGCGCGCATGTGAATGCGCGTAAGCGCGCGAGACGCGCGCGGTCCGGAAGAGCTTGACCCCGCTGCTCGACCGACAGGTCCGTCTTCTCAATTGCGATCAATTCGCATTTGCGATAAGACCTTGCCATCAGCCGCTTCAGGATATCGGGCCGCACGCCGTGCCTTCCGACACAACCGCCCTGTTCATCGAGCATCGTGGCTCGCTGGTCGAGTATGCGACACGCATCGTCGGCTCGCGCGCGCATGCCGAGGACCTTGTCCAGGAGGCATGGCTGCGCTTCGACGAGGTGGCCCGCCAGCGGCTCCTCGACGAGCCGTTGGGCTATCTCTACCGCATCGTCCGCAACCTGGCGCTCGATGGACGTCGCCGCACGGCGTTGGAGAGCCAGATCGTCACCGGCGGCGCGAACGATGCCTTGTTTGCCATATCGCCGGCGGTCGAGCCGACGCCCGAAGCCGTCGCACTACATCGCGAGGAGTTGCGGCTGCTCATGGCGGCCTTGGACGAGCTTCCCGAACGCACGCGCATCGCCTTCGAGATGCATCGCTTCGGCGGCTGCAAGCTGCGCGAGATCGCGGAGTTTCTCGAGATCTCGCTGCCGTGGGCCCAGCGCCTGGTGGCGGACGGCCTGCTGCACTGCCGGCGACGCCTGAAGCGGAAGTGATCACGGCCGGCGACGAATTGCTAGAAATCGGGACCCCTCGGGCGTTACCCCTGTAAGACCGCGGCTCGGCGCCCGTGCCGGTTCGAGCGGAACACGGCGGATCTGGCGCGATCCAGGCGAGGAATGGGATGGAGAGGAGCCTCGATTCTGACGAGGACCGGGCAGTGGCCGAAGCCGCCGAGTGGCTGATGCTGCTGCAGGACGAGCCGGAGGACCGCTCCCTGCGCCGGCGCTTCGAGGCGTGGCTGGCGAGCAGCCCCGCCCACGAAGCCGCCTGGGCGGACCTTCGCCACGTCTCCGACGTCGCCGCGACCATGCAGCCGACCTATGCGAAGCGATGGGCGCCCTTCGTCGCGCGGCGGCGCCGGGAGCGCGCCCAATCGCCGGTGCAGCCACACCATCGGCCGTGGCTCCGGCGCCGAGTCGCCATCGCGGCTCTAGCGGCGGCCGCGGCCTGCGCCGCGATCGTCGCCGGCCCGGGGATCATCCTCCAAGTCGAAGCCGACCATTTGACACGAACCGCCGAACAACGGCAGATCGAGCTGCCTGACGGCAGTCAGGTCGCCCTGGCGCCGGCCAGCGCCATCGATGTCTCCTACGCAGCCGGCGAACGTCGCGTACGGCTGTTGTCGGGCGAGGCGTTCTTTTGGGTGCAGCCGGACTCGCAGCGTCCGTTCCGCGTCGTCGCCCGCACCGTCGCAGCAACCGTGCTGGGCACCCGCTTCGACGTCCGTCTCGAGGCCGACGACGTCACGGTTTCGGTGGAGGAAGGCAGCATCGGCGTCGCGGCCGAGGGATCGCCAACCCGGGCCGGCGAGAAGCTGGGCGCCGGCCAGTCCATACGAATGTCCTCGGCTGGAACGTTCTCGCGAACCAGCGAGGCACCCGAGCTGGTCGGCGCGTGGCGGCAGGGACAGCTGTATCTGCAGGAGCAGCGCCTGGCCGATGCCGTCGCCCAATTGCGCCGCTACTTCCCCGGCACGATCGTCATTGTCGGCAATGCCCTGGCCGAACGGCGCGTGACGGGCGCCTACAATCTCGGCGATCCGGAACACGCCTTGCGTGGCCTGGCGCGCGCGCATGACGCCACCGTGCGCCGCATCACGCCCTGGCTGCTGGTGCTGTCCGAGTCCTGAAGCAGAAAACTGTAGAAAAAGGACCGAGCCTCTCGTTGCTTTCACGAAGGGGCAGAACTTCTACGCATCGCCGCCGCCGCCGATGCCCATTGCCCCATGCGTGCAAGCGGGAGTGGGGCAATGGGGGAAGGCGTTCGATCGATTCGGGGAAAGCATCTGCTGGCGACATCGGCGATCCTGGTCGTGTTGACGGCCGCGACGCCGCCTCTCAGGGCGCAGGGACAGGCCAGCGGGCCGCAGGTGAGCCAGACGACGCAACGCAGCTTCAACATTGCGCCGCAGCCTCTCTCCAGCGCGCTCCCGCTGTTCGGCCAGCAGTCGGGCCGGCAGATCACGGCGGACGCCGCACTGGTGCGCGGCCTCAACACGCCTGGTGTTCAGGGCACGATGGCGATCGACGAAGCGCTCCGACGCCTGCTGGCGGGCACGGGACTGACCTTCAGCGGCATGGCCGGCGACACGATCGCGCTTCAGCGGGCGACCCAAGGCGGTCAGCTGCCGCCGGGCATGATGCAGCTCGATCCCGTGCGGGTGCAGGGCTATCCCGTGCCGCCGCAGGCGATGATCGACAACATCCCGCCGCCCTATGCCGGCGGCCAGGTCGCGACCGGCGCCCAGCTCGGCGTGCTGGGCAATCGCGACGTCATGGAGACGCCGTTCAACCAGACGAGCTACACCGCGAAGAAGGCGCAGGATCAGCAGGCCCGGTCGGTGCGCCAGATCCTGAACGACGACCCGTCGATACGCTTCTACGTCCCCGACGGAGGGGTCGGCGCGGAACTGATCAACATCCGCAGCTTCAACGTGCAGAACAACGCCTGGATGTTCGGCGGGCTGTTCGGCCTCGTTCCGACCTTCTCCGTCATGCCGGAGATGGCCGAACGGATCGAGGTGCTGAAAGGCCCCAGCGCCATGCTGAACGGCATGTCGCCCTCGGGCGCGATCGGCGGCACCATCAACATCGTGCCCAAGCGCGCGACCGACGCGCCCATCACGCAGGCGACCGCCAGCTACACGTCGTCCGCCCAGTTCGGCGGCGCCGCCGACGTGGGGCGGCGGTTCGGCGCCGACAAGCAGTTCGGTGTGCGCATCAACGGCGCCTTCCGCGCCGGCCAGACCGACCTGCAGTACAACTCCGACCAACGCGCGCTCGTCGCCGCGGGGCTGGACTTCCGCGGCGAGACCGTGCGCGCCTCGGCCGACCTCGGCTACCAATCCGAATACATCGTCGGCGTCGTTCCCTATCTTGGCCTGGCGAACAACGTGCCGCTGCCCTGGGCTCCCAACGTCCGCAACAATCCCGGCGCGCAGCCCTGGAGCAACAGGCAGACGAAGGACCTCTTCGGCGCCGTCCGCGCTGAGGTCGACATGCTGGAAACGGTCACCGCCTACATCAACGTGGGCGCCCACGACAGCCGCTACGGGCAGCTCTACGGCACCGACATCGTCACCATCACCAATGTGAACGGCACGGCCACGGCAAGGCCGGCCATCCAGAACAGCTATGCCCAGATCGTCACCGGCGAGGCCGGCGTCCGAGGGCGCTTCGATACGGGGCCGGCTGGCCACGAGGCCGTCTTCAGCGGCACGTTCTACGAATCGGCGGGCGGCATCGCCTCGACGCTCGGCACCGTCTACGCCACCGACATCTACAACCCGACCATCATCGCCCAGCCCAGCATGGCCAATCCCGCCGCCAACAAGACGGGAACCCAGAGCCTGCAGAGCCTGGTGCTGGCCGATACGCTGTCGTCGCGCGACAAGCGCGTGCAGCTCACGGCCGGCCTCAGGCTGCAGCAGGTCGGGGCGTCCAACTTCAACCCTCTCACCGGGGTGAGGACTTCGTCGTACGAGCAGAACGCGCTCAGCCCGTCGGTCGCCCTGGTCATACGGCCGTGGCGGCAGATCTCGTTCTACGGCAATTTCATCCAGGGCCTGCAGCAGGGCACCATCGTGGGCGCGGCCTTCGCCAATGCCGGCGAGATCTTTCCGCCGTTCAAGTCGACGCAGTACGAAGCCGGCGTGAAGGTGGATTGGGGCAAGTTCACCACGACGGCAAGCCTGTTCCAGATCACGCAACCGAGCATCCTCACCAACACGGCGACCAACACGCAGTTCCCGGGCGGCCTGCAGAGGAACCGGGGGCTCGAGCTCAACTTCTTCGGCGAGCCCATCGAGGGCGTGCGCCTGCTGGGCGGCGCGATGTTCCTCGATGCGGTGCTGGCCCAGACGCAGCGCGGCGCCACGGACGGCTGGATCGCGCCGTTCTCGCCGAACCTGCAGCTCCGGATCGCCGGCGAATGGGACCTGCCGTTCGTCCGCGGTCTCACGGTGAACGGCCGCGTGTCCTATACGGGCTCGCAGTACATCGACACGACGTGGCCGCGGCGCTCGCTGCCGGACTGGACGCGCGTCGATATCGGCGCGCGCTACGTCTTCGACACCGATCGCAGCCCGACCGGCAATCCCATCGCCCTGCGGTTCAACGTCGAGAACCTCTTCGACACCAACTACTGGGCGGGAGGCAGCGGCGCCACGACGCTGTTCCTCGGCATGCCGCGGACCTTCCGCGTCTCCCTGACAGCCGATTTCTGAGGCGATGGATGGCGCGACGACGCGCCCAGCCTCCCCGGGGTATGTCTCGATTCCGATCTGGCCTTCGGGCAGCCATGGCGGTATCGATTGGGCATCGCCCGCGCTGCAGCCGACGCCACGTCGCGGGGCGCCGTTTCCACATCGCGCATCTGAAGAGCTGATCCTGCATGGAACCGACCTTCCGCGCCTCGATGAACTGGCTGCACACCTGGGCGGGTGTGGTGCTGGGTGGCCTGCTGTTCGCCATCTTCTGGATGGGCACGCTGGCGGTGTTCGACCGCGAGATCGATCGCTGGATGGCGCCGATGACACGCCTCGCCCTGCCGGCAGAGACGGCGATATCGATCGACGCCCTGCGTCCGTCCTATGAGACGGCCGCTGCCGCCAAGTCAGCGTTTTGGGGCGTCTTGTTTCCGACCGAGCGTGTGCCCGCGATACGCGTGTCGTGGCGCGAGGGTTCGGACTTCGTCCAACGCTTCATCGACCCCGCGACGGGCGCGACATTGCCCGATGGAGGCACGCTCGCCGGCACGCGCTTCCTCTATCCCTTCCACTACATGCTGCACATCCGCTTCGAGCGGATCGGCTACTGGATCGTCGGATTGGCGGCGATGGCGATGATGGCGCTGTGCGTGTCGGGCGTGGTCGTCCACCGCAAGATCTTCACCGACTTCTTCACCTTCCGCGTTACCAAGAAGCCGCGCCGCCTGGTCCTCGACTTGCACAACGTGACGGGCGTGCTCGGCCTGCCGTTCCACTTCCTGATCACCCTGTCCGGGCTGATCATCTTCTTCTCGATCTATTTTGCCAGCGCCTGGCAGGTCGCCTACAACGGCGACCGGCAGGCGTTCTTCGCCGATGCCTACAGCACGATTCGCCCCGAGAAGGCCGGCCGGCCCGGTGACATGGCGTCGCTCGATGCCATGACGGCCGAGGCGCGTCGCCTGTGGGACGGCGGGCAGTTGCGCTACCTCACCGTCCGAAATCCGGGCGATGCCAGGTCGGTCGTGCAGATCGGCCGTCTCGACGAGGGCAACGTCAGCTTCACCTACGATGTGGCCTATTTCGACGGACCGACGGGCAAGCTGATCAGCCATCGCGCGGGCACACCGCCGGTCATGAGTTCCATGCGCTTCATCGGCGGCCTTCATTTGATCCAGTTCCGGCATTGGAGCCTGCGCTGGCTCTACTTCGGTCTCGGCCTTGCGGGCTGCGTGATGATCGCGACCGGCTATCTGTTCTGGCTGGAATCGCGTCGCAAGAAGC
>WHTW01000153.1 GCA_009377525.1 Rhodospirillales bacterium | reverse complement strand
GATGTGCTTCAGCTCGCGGTGGCGGCGCATGACGTAGAGGCTTGTCGCGTCGAGCTCCATGGCGATGTGGAAGCACCATTCCAGCCACGTTGCGCGCAGCTTGGGGTCGCGCGGGATCAGGCGGTTGTCATCCGTGCCGTAGGTATCGGAAAGATAGGCGATGATGGCCGGACTCTCGGCGATGGTGAAATCGCCGTCCTGCAGGACGGGGATCTTCTGGCGCGGATTGATGCGCGTGAACTCTGGGGTCTTGGTCTCGCCGGTACGCGGCTGGATGGGATGCGCCACGTAGTCGAGCGAGAGCTCGTGCAGCGCCCAGACCGCGCGCAGCGTGCGGCTGGTGGTGACGCCCCACAGATGCAGCCGCGGTTGCGCCTCGGCCATGTCACCACCTCTCGATCGACGTGCGCAGGTCGAGCTCGTGGGTCCAGCCGCAGGTCGGCTGAACGTGCAGGGCCCAGTACGCCTCGGCGATCGCCCTGGTCTGGATCAGGGCGTTGGCCGGCAGCGAGTCGACCGCATCGCCGATGCGCGCCCGCATGCGCTTGCGGATGGCCTCGCTGTCCACGCCGCCGTCGATCAGCAGATGGGCGACATGGATGTTCTTCGGCCCGAGCTCCCGCGCCATCGACTGGGCCACGGCGCGCAGGCCGAACTTCGCCGAGGCGAAGGCGGCAAAGCCCGCGCCGCCGCGAACGCTGGCGGTGGCGCCGGTGAACAGGATGGTGCCGCGGCCGCGCGGCACCATGTGGCGCGCCGCCTCGCGGCCGGTGAGGAAGCCGCCATAGCAGGCGAGCTCCCACGACTTGCGGAACAACGTCTCGGTCGTGTCGAGGAGCGGCGTGTTGACGTTCGAGCCGGCGTTGTAGAGGCAGACTTCTATGGGCCCGATCTCGCGCTCGACCTTGGCGAAGAGGTCCTGGACCGCGGCCTCCTGCCGGGCATCGACGCTGAAGGCCTGCACCGTGCCGCCGCCGGCCGCGACCTCGTCGATCAATGCCTTGGCCTTGGCGGCGTCGCGCCGCGCCACGCAGACCTGCAGCCCGCCGGCGGCAAAGCGTCGGGCGACGGCGGCGCCGATGGCGTCGCCGGCGCCCACGAGCAGGGCGACGGGCCTGCTGGCTGTCATGTGCGGCTTCTCCCTGGCTTTCTACGGAAACTCTACGGTCCGTTCGAAAATGACACTAACAAGTGTCGACTCGATCGCCGCGAGTCGCAAGTGGATTCCTACGGATGTGCGCGAGAAGATCTAACCGGCCGCCGCGATTTTCTTTCGCCGGCCGGCAGGTCAGGCGGCAGGTGGCGGGCGTTAGCCGCGCCCGGCCCGCGATGGACGTGGACCTGCTTGGGGCTGAGCGGCTCACCGCACTCCGAGCAGATCATCACCGGATCGAACGTCTTGCCGCAGCTCGTGTGCTGGTGGAGCAGCGGCCGGCCCTTCCTGCCCGACATGTGGACATCGCCCCAATGCACGATGGACATGACGACGGGGTAGAGGTCGAGGCCCTTCTGGGTCAGTCGGTACTCGTAGCGCAGCGGCCGTTCCTGGTAGGGCACCTTGGCCAGCACGAAGTCCTTCACCAGCTTGCGCAGGCGGCTGGCCAGGATCGGCCGCGTCACGCCGAGCCGGGCCTGGAACTCCTCGAAGCGGCGCACCCGCAGGAAGCAGTCGCGCAGGATCAGGAGGGTCCAGCGGTCGCCGATCACCGACACCGTGCGCGCCAGCGAGCACGCCTCCTCTTCGAGCTTGTTCCAACGCATGGCCGGAGCTTAACCCAAGTGCAATAAAAAAACCAAGTCGATCGCTGGATTAGGTTTCGTCGCGGCCGCATGATTTCGCCGATGTTGAGGCGTTGCTGACGCATCTATATACGTGTGGAAACGAAACTGGAGGCGGCACATGACAGGTCCGTTGTCGGGAGTGCGGGTCATCGACCTCACCGGCGTGGTGTCGGGGCCGTTCGCCACGATGTTCCTGGCCGACCAGGGCGCCGACGTCATCAAGGTCGAGCCGCCGGGCGGCGACATCACGCGCCGCAGCCGCCAGTCGGTCGATCCGACCGGCCAGTTCTCCGCCCTGTTCATCTCGACCAATCGCGGCAAGCGCTCGCTGTCGATCGACCTCAAGCAACCCGAGGGGGCCGAGATCCTGCGCAAGCTGATCGCCCGCTCGGACGTCCTGGTGCAGAACTTTCGGCCGCAGGTGATGGAGCGGCTGGGCCTCGGCGAAGCGGCCATGCGCGCGCTCAATCCCCGCCTTATCTATGTCTCGATCAGCGGCGCCGGCGACAGCGGGCCCTATGCCGAGAAACGTATATACGACCCGATCATCCAGGGCCTCTCCGGCTTCGCCGACGTCCAGGCCGAGGCCAAGACGCGGCGCCCGCAGATGATCCGCACCATCGTGGCCGACAAGACCACGTCGGTGATGACGGCGCAGGCGGTGGCCTCGGCGCTCTATTCACGCGAGAAGACAGGCGCGGGCCAGCACATCAAGGTGGCGATGCTCGACGTCATGATCTCCTACCTCTGGCCGGAAGCGATGATGCAGTACACGGTCGTCGGACAGGAGGCTTCCGCCAACGACCCCAACGCGCGGCCCGACCTGATCTTCCAGACGCTCGACGGCTATATGACCGTGGGCACGATCTCGGACTCCGAGTGGCAGGGCTTCTGCCGCGCCGTCGAGCAGCCGGCGCTGGCCGAGGACAAGCGGTTCAACACGCCGGCTGCCCGGACCGCCAACGCCAGCGAGCGCATCCACCTGATGGGCGACATCCTGGCCAAGCGTACGACGGCCGACTGGCTCGCGCGCCTCGACGAAGCGGACGTGCCGTGCGCGCCGGTCCTGCGCCGTGGCGAGGTGATCCACAACGAGCAGGTCGTCGCCCGCAAGCTGATCGCCGAGTTCGACCATCCCGGCATCGGCCGCGTGCGCCAGCCCAAGCCGGCGGCCGAGTTCGCCGGCACGCCAGCGCGCGCACCCTCGCCCGCGCCGGCGATCGGCGAGCATGGCGGCGAGATCCTCGCCGAGCTCGGCTACGCCCGCGCCGAGATCGACCGGCTTGCCGAGAGCAAGGTGCTACGGCTGCCTACTCCACGCCGCTGATCACCAGGCCCATTGAGTCGAAGCTCTTGCCGTTCCAGCGCTGCAGCGCCATCTGCGTCAGCATCGAACGGTTGTCGGGAGCGGTATCGTAGACCACGCCGGCAGGCAGCATGGGCAGCGCGAGAGTCCGGATGCCGAGCGCTTGACGCATGATGTTGTCGCGGCTCAGGTCGCTGCCGCACTGGGTGAGGACATGTTCCAGCGCCATGGCGACGTTGTAGCCGAACACGATATTCGAGTCGGACAGGTTGGATCCCGGCATGTACCTGGCCATGAAGGCACGATAGGCCATGACCCCCGGGTCGCCGGCCAGTTGCGGGTCGTCGGGGTCCTTGCCGACGGCGCCGGTGACGACACCGACCGCGTGCTCGAAGCCCGCCGGCTGGAACGTGCCGACCAGGGAGTTCGAAGGCGTGTTGAGCACGATCAGCGCCTTCCAGCCGAGGTCATGGGCCTTGCGGATCGCCTGCGAAGCGAACTTCGGCGTGCCGGCGACCAGGAGCGCATCGGCACCGCTTCCCTTGAGGTTGATGATTTGCGAGTCGACCGTCGGATCGGTGAGCTCGTATGAAGCCGTGACGACAACCTGCTCGTAGCGCTCCTTGAAGAAAGAGCGCAACCCCGCGAGGTAGTCCTTGCCGAGGTCGTCATTCTGGTAGAGCACGGCGATCTTGGCTCCCGGCCGCTCCTTCAGGATCAGCTTGGCGTAGATGCGCGCCTCGACCTGGTAGTTGACCAGCGACATTACCGTGTAGGGAAAGGCCTTGGCATCGCTGAAGCGCGACACCCCGCTCACGGCAAAGAGGTGCGGTACCTTGCGGTCGTTGAAATACCTGATGGTGGCGCTGATGCTCGGCGTGCCGAGCGGGCTGAACATCAGCGCCACGCGATCCTGCTCGACCAGGCGCCGTGCGTGCTCGACGGCCTTGGGCGGGCTGTAGCCGTCGTCGAGGGTGATGAAGTTGAGCCGCCGTTTGTTGATGCCGCCATTGTCGTTGAGCATCTTGACGTAGGCGGCCTGGGCCTTGCCGACCTCAGAGAGCGCCGATGCAGGCCCGCTGTAAGGCATGATGTTGCCGATCCTGATTTCCTCGTCGCTGGCACGGGTGATCGAGGGCATGGCCAGGGCCGGCACGGCGGCCAGCAGCGATCTGCGACGCATCTTCTTCTCCTCCCAGTCGGTTGATTATTTCTTGCGGGCGATCGCCTCCTCGACGTCGCGCAGCCGGTCCTTGCCGAAGTAGATCTCTTCATCGACGAAGAAGGTCGGCGAGCCGAAGGTGCCGCGCTCGACCGCGCGCTGGGTCTCGGCCAGCAGCGCATCCTTGACTTCCGGCGTCTGCGCGAGCTCGAACAGGCGGTCGGCGGGCAGGTTCGATTCGACCAGGGCGGCGCGCAGGACGGCAGGATCGTCCAGTTTCTTGGGATCGGCCCACATGTGCCGATACACCTCGTCGACATAGCGCGCGAAGATGCCGAGCTTCCGCGCCGCCACGGCGCCGCGCATGATCATCAATGTGTTCACCGGGAAGAACGGGTTGAGCCGGAAGAGGGTGATGCCATGCTGCCTGATGAACCGCTCGGTCTCGAGCTTCTGGTACTCCGGCTTGTTCCGGATGCCGACGTTGGTCTCCGCCGGCGAACGGTTGTTCGTCAGCTTGAACACGCCGCCCAGGAGGATCGGCACGTACTCGAACCTGACGCCCTGGCGCTTCTCGATGTCCGGAATCACCAGATGGCTGAGATAGGCGTTCGGGCTGCCGAAATCGAAGAGGAATTCAACCTTGGGCATGGCTCACCATTTCTCGCCGAAGGGGCGGATTTCCATCTCCGAGCTCCAGGCGTCGCGAGGCTGCTGGTAGAGCGCCCAGTAGCTCTCGGCGACCGCCTCGGGCCGCATCAGCCGGCCGGGGTCCAGGTTGGCTGCGGCCTCGGCGCCCTCACGCTCCTTGATGCGTTCGCGCACCCAGGCGGTGTCGACGCCGGAATCGATCACCAGGTGGGCGACGTGGATGTTCTTCGGTCCGAGCTCGCGCGCGGCGGCTTGCGATACCGCGCGCAGGCCCGCCTTGGCCGCGGCGAAGGCGGCGTAGCCGGTGCCACCGCGCATGCTGGCTGTCGCGCCGGTGAAGAAGATGCAGCCCTTGCCGCGCGGCAGCATCAGGCGCGCGGCCTCGCGGCTGGCGAGGAAGCCCGAGCAGCAGGCCATCTCCCAGACCTTGCGGAAGACGCGCTCGGTCGTGTCCAGGATGGGAAAATTGACGTTGGCGCCGATGTTGAAGATGCAGACTTCGAGTGGCGCCTCGCGGTCAGCCTCCTGCAGGAAGGCGGTGATGTCGTCTTCCTTTCGCGCATCGAGTGACCTGCCGAAGGCCCGGCCGCCGGCTTGTCGGATGTCGGCGATCAGGGGCGCGAGCTTGTCGCCGTTGCGGCGGCCGGCAAAGACGGTGAATCCTTCGGCGGCGAACTTACGGGCGATGGCGGCGCCGATGAAGTCGCCCGCACCGATCACCGCCACCGTGGCGTTTCGTTCTGTCACTTGCTTCTCCTAGGCCGTGAGGGACGCCGGCTGCGGCTTGCCGGCCGCGGCGGCGGCCGTGGTCGCCAGGCGGTGCTTCAGGATCTTGCCGGTCGAAGAGACCGGCAGGGCGTCGAGCACGATGATCTCGCTCGGCCGCTTGTAGGCCGTCAGATGGCGACTGGCGTGCGCCATCAGCTCCTCGACGGTGGTGGCATTGCCCGGCAATAGCTGCACGTAGGCCACGACCTCCTCGTTGGCATGGACGGCGCGGCTGACCACCGCGGATTGGACGACCGCCGGGTGCGCACTCAGGACTGCTTCGACCTCGGCCGGATAGACGTTGAAGCCCGAACGGATGATCAGCTCCTTGGTGCGGCCGACGATGAACAGGGCCTCGCCCTCGAAGCGCGCAAGGTCGCCGGTGTTGAACCAGCCGTCGCGGTCGATGGCCGCGGCCGTCGCCTCCGGTGCGCGGTAGTAGCCGCGCATCACGTTGGGGCCGCGCGCATGCAGCTCGCCGACCTCGCCGTTCGCCACCGGCACACCGTCGCGGCCCATCAGGCGCACCTCGATGCCGGGCAGGATCGTGCCGACCGAGCAGTCCGCGCGCGGTGCCTCGGCGCGGACGCCGGAAATGCCCGGCGCGCATTCGGTGATGCCGTAGGCATTGAGCAACGGCTGGCCGAACTCCTGCTCGATCATGGCCTTCAGCGTCGGATCGAGCGGCGCGCCGGCGACGTAGAGGCCGCGCAGGCGCCCGCGCGGCAGCGCATTGAGGCCGCGCGTCGCCCTGTATTCGAGCAGCCGCTGGTAGGTCGTGGGCACGCCGAACAGCAGCGATATGCCGTCTTCGCGGACGGCGTTCACGAAGGCGGCCGGATCGTACTTGGGCACGATATGGACGGCACTGCCGCCGATCAGCGTCCCCGCCAGGATGATGGAGAAGCCGACGATGTGCGACATCGGCAGCACGCCGTAGATCACGTCCTGCGGCGTGGGCTTGCGCAACGACCGCGAGATGTTGGCGTTGAACAGGATGTTGCGGTGCGTGAGCATCACGCCCTTCGGGTTGCCGGTGGTGCCCGAGGTGTAGAGCAGGGCCGCCACCTGGCGCGCGCCGTCCGCCTCGACGGGCTCCGGCTCCGTGCTCTCGTTCAGCGGGCTGACAGCCAGGGTGCCGAGCGGCCCGATCTCCACCTCGTGCGCCTCGTGGCGGCGCGCGTGGTTGGCGGCGAGCTCGGAGACTTCGACGGTGTAGTACAGCAGGCGCGCGCCGCAATGGTCCCGGATCTGGTCGAGCTCGCGCTCCGACAGGCGCGGATTGACCACCACCGACCAAGCGTCGATCGCCGACGCCGCGAGCACGAGGGCGGCGAGCGCCAGGCTGTTCTCGCTTACCACCATGACCCGGTCGCCCGGCCGCACGCCGTGCCGGCGCAACTCCGCCGCCGCACCGTCGACAATCCCGGGGAGCTGGCCGTAGGTCCATACCTTGCCGCCGCCGATCAGCGCCGGCTGGTCGGGCGAACTCTCCGCCCACGACTGGAACACGTGATGCAGCCGATGGGGCAGCCCGGACAACAATTCTTCGGCTGTGGCATCGTTTTGCGGCAGCGCCATTGTTTCCTCCCTGGCTAGTCGCACGTCTCGTTCGTTTGATGGGATTGTTAGTGTAGTTTCAACACGTGTCAATCGACGAGATTCCCAAGCATCCTTGTGATGCCATGAGTTTTTGCCGTTTGAATAGTATCGTTTTTACATGGACTAGTGCGCGACAGTCTCTCGGAGAGTTGTGATGGGCGCTGTGCCTGTGGCCGCGAAACACCAAGGCGTGAGCCGATATCGCCGCTTCGGCGCCGATGCGGATGTGCCGCTTCTCTGCCTGCGCGATCCTTGGGATGCCATTGAGGCATGGGATCCCTTGATCATCGAGGGCTTGGCGTCCGGGCGATCATTGATCCTGATTGATCGGCCCGCTCTCGTCGACAGCAACCGTCTGCTTGCCGAGGCCGTGCGGTGGAAAGCCGAGCAAGTCATCGAGATCATCAAACACTCATCCGATGGCAGGGTGGACGTGCTGGGCTATTCGATGGGCGGGTTGATTGCGCAATGCGTCGTATCACTGCAGCCGGAGTTGGTACGTCGTGTCGTCTTCGCCAATGCGGTCACCGGCTTGAGTGGCGGCGAGGGCACGCTCGAGAGCGGGCCGGTTCGCGCCCGCCTGCTCTCGCTCCTGTTTGCTGCAAGTGACACCAGTCAGGAGGCAGGTCGTGCGTTCCTGCAAAGGATTCGCGCAGGCCCGGATGACTGGGGACGTCTGGAGAAGGCCCTCGACCTCCTGTCCTTGCGCGCACAACCCGATCAATGCTGCCTTCAGAGCAGCAAAGGCTGCGATAGCCTGATCATCACTGCGGCCGATGATGCGGTCGCCCCTATCGACACGGCCTTCGCTTTGGCCGCCGACCTGCCTGGCTCTCGCTTCATAGTCTATCCCGACGCCGGTCACGGTGCGCCCTTCCAGTATCCCACTCTCTTCGTCCACCAAGTCGATCATTTCCTCAGGGCCGGGAGGTGCACATGACTCGTCCTATCGCCGCCGTCACGGGTGTCGGCCCGGGTACCGGCAGCGCCATCGTGCGCCGGCTCTCTGCGGGCGGCTACACGGTCGCCATGCTCGCGCGCAGTCGCGAGCGCCTGGCGTCGCTCGAAAGCGCTGTTCAGCATTCCAAGGCCTATGCTTGCGACGTTACGGACGAGGCCGAGCTCGACGCCTCGTTGGCGGCCATTCGGCGCGATCTCGGCTCACCGTCGGTCCTGGTGCACAACGCCGTGGGCGGAGCCTTCGGTACCTTCCAGGAAATTGATCCCAAAGTCCTCAATGCGAATTTTCAGGTCAACACGATGGCGCTGCTTCACCTCGCACGGCGCCTTGCGCCGGCCATGGTCGAGGCGCAAGCGGGCGCAATCGTCGTCACCGGCAACACGTCGGCTTTGCGTGGGCGGGCCAATTTTGCCGGCTTCGCACCGACCAAGGCAGCTCAGCGCATTCTGGCCGAAGCCATCGCCCGCGAACTGGGTCCCAAGGGTGTCCATGTCGCCTACATCGTGATCGATGCCGTCATCGACCATCCTCGGCAGCGGGAGCGCTTTCGCGACGCGCCCGACAGCTTCTTCATCAAGCCTGCGGCCATTGCCGACGAAGTCTGGCATGTCCTTCAGCAGGACAAGAGCGCGTGGTCGTTCAATGTCGAAATCCGCCCCTTTGGCGAGAAATGGTGAGCGCGATGGCCGACCTGCGAATCTTTTCCTACCTGCCCAATCCGCGAGTCTGGAAAGCGACAATCGCGGGCCGTCTGTGCAATGTCGACGTCGAGGTTCTTGGTGCCAAGCCAGCGGAACTCAAGGATTGGCTCTGGGACTTCGATGCCAAGCTGCTTTCGACGGATGAGAAGGAACGATATTTGGCGGACGCGCGCGTCGGTCGCGTCGGGTTCAAGGGCGGCAGCCTGATCAAGACCGATGCATTCCTGTCGGCGCATCCCTTTGGCACCGTGCCGGCGGCTTTCAGTCCCGACGGCAGCACTGGCATATTCGAGTCCAACAGCATCATGCGCGCGGTGGCACGCCTGGGTGAGAAGCGCCTGCCACTCTACGGCCGCGATCCCTATGAGGCCTCGCGCATCGATAGCTTCCTCGATGCCAGCCTCGTCTTCGGCAGGGATACGCAACTCTATCTCCTCGCCCTTCGCGGCGACGACCTTCCCGTCGACCTGCACGCCCGCGCGGCCGAGGCTTTTGCCGTCTACCTCGCTGGCATTGAGCAGGCCCTGAAGCCTCGCCGGCGGTATCTGGTCGGCGAAGCGCTGTCGCTCGCAGACATCTGCTTCGTGGCCGAGCTTTGCCTCTTCTCGAACGAGCGCCCGCGTCGCGCAGCCCTGCAGAAGCGTGGCCTGCCGCTGGTCATGTCCGACGATTGGGGGGAGACCTTTCCGGCCGCTTCGGCGCACCTGGCCCGACTCGCCGAGCATCCGGCCTTCGCACCGGACGTCCGCCCCTATCTGCAGAAACTGCAATCCCTCGCCGCCTGATCCACTCATCTTGGAGAATTGACCATGGTTGACGCCGTTATCGTATCGACTGCACGCACAGGCATCGGCAAGGCCTATCGGGGCGCCCTGAACAACACCGAAGGGGCTACCCTGGCGGGCCACGTGATTGGCGAGGCCGTCCGGCGTGCCGGGATTCTCCCTGGCGAGGTCGAGGACGTTGTCATGGGCTGCGCCATGCAGCAGGGTACGACCGGCGTGAACATCGCTCGCAAGGGCGCCATCCGGGCCGGCCTGCCCGTAACGGTCGCGGGAACCACGATCGATCGGCAATGCGCCTCGGGACTGCAATCGATCGCCGTGGCGGCTCGCTCGATCCTGTTCGACGGCGTGGAGATCGCGGTCGCCGGCGGCATCGAAGCGATCAGCCTCGTCCAGAACGACCATATGAACCGCTTCCACGCCATCGACGATGAATTGATGGCGATGAAGCCTGAAATCTACATGTCCATGCTCGAGACCGCCGAAGTGGTCGCTGAACGCTACAACATTTCGCGCGCTGCCCAGGATGAGTACAGCCTCGAATGCCAGCGCCGCACCGCGGCCGCACTTCAGGGCGGCCGCTTCAAGGATGAGATCGTGCCGTTCACGACCCGGATGGCGGTGACGGACACAGCGACCCAGCAGGTTTCGCTGCAGGAAGTCACGATTGCCGCCGACGAAGGCCCGAGGCCCGACAGCACGGCCGAGGGCCTGGCCAAGATCAAACCCGTCTTCGAGGGCAAGACGATCAGCGCCGGCAACGCGAGCCAGCTCTCCGACGGCGCGTCGGCCTGCGTGGTGATGGCGGGCGATATTGCGGCGCGCAAGCGGCTCGAGCCGCTGGGCATCTTCCGTGGCTTCGCCGCCGCTGGCGTCGAGCCCGACGAGATGGGCGTCGGCCCTGTCGCGGCTGTGCCGCGGCTTCTCAAGCGCCACGGCCTCAGGATCGACGACATCGACCTTTGGGAACTGAACGAGGCCTACGCCGTGCAGGTCATCTATTGTCGCGACAAGCTCGGCATCGATCCCCAGAAGCTCAACGTCAATGGCGGATCGATCGCGCTCGGCCATCCCTACGGCATGACGGGATCACGTCTTGCCGGCCATATCCTGATCGAAGGCCGGCGTCGCAAGGCAAAGTACGGCGTCGTCACCATGTGCGTCGGCGGCGGCATGGGCGCCGCCGGCCTGTTCGAGATCCTGAGCTAGCTGTCCGCGGGAAGAGAGTCGGATATGACCGCCAACCATGTCGTCGTCGGCCGCAAAGGCGCTGTCCTTACGATCACGATGAATCGGCCGGCCAAAAAGAACGCCCTGACCCATGCCATGTATGCGGCCATCGCCGAGGCGCTTGGCCTGGCGGCGACCGATCCGGCGATCCGCGTCGTCCTGATCACCGGCACTGCAGATGCTTTCACGGCCGGTAACGATCTCGGGGATTTCGTGAGCGCGCCGCCCGGATCGGGCGATTCGCCGGTGCTGCGCTTTCTCGCGGCGCTGTCGACCGCCGACAAGCCGGTGGTGGCAGCCGTCAACGGCCTCGCGGTCGGTGTCGGCACGACCATGCTGCTGCACTGTGACCTGGTCTATGCCGCGCGATCGGCGACCTTCTCGGTGCCGTTCGTGGATCTGGCGCTGGTGCCGGAGGCGGCCTCTTCGCTGCTGCTGCCGCGCCGCATCGGTCATGCCAAGGCGGCCGAACTCTTCCTGCTGGGCGGCAGGCTCGACGCTGCCGAGGCCGAGGCGACCGGCCTGGTAACCTCGGTATTCGATGATGGCGCGCTGATGCCCGAGGCTCTGAAACGGGCGCAGTTGCTCGCCGGCAAAGCGGCGAGCGCAGTGCGCGCGACCAAGGCGTTGATGAAGCGCAGTGAGGAGCCTGTCGCCGACCGTATGCGCGCTGAATCGGCGCACTTTGCGGCGCAGCTTCAGTCTCCGGAGTTCAAGGAAGCTGTCAAGGCGTTCACCGAGAAGCGGGCGCCGAAGTTCAATTGAGGAGCGAAGACGAACCATGACCCAATCTTCGGTGCAAGACGTTGCCCTCGTTGTCGGCGGCGGTCCCGGCATCAGCTCGAGCTGCGCCCGGCTGCTCACGAAAAGCGGCATGCGTGTTGCCGTCGCCGCCCGCGATCCAGACAAGCCCGTCCTGCAGGCTTTGGAGAAGGCGCATGGCGTGCGCCGATACGGCTGCGATGCCAGCGACCCCGAAGCCGTCCAGCAGCTCTTCAACAATGTTGTGCGCGACCTCGGAGCGCCGACGCTCGTCGTGCACAACATCGACGGCCGGGTTGCCGGCATCTTTGGCAAAACAATTGTCGAAGCTGACCCTGCCATGGCGTTCGAGACGCTGCGCAACTCGGCGCACAGTGCGTTCCTGGTCGGTCAGCAGGCGGCCCGCCTGATGCGCGAGAACAAGCCCGCAGCCAATGGCGCCAAGGGCACCATAATCTTCACCAACGCAAGTGCTGCGCTAAAGGGCTTTCCGTCGAGCGGCGCCTTTGCCATGGCCTGTCATGCCAAGGCCGGCCTCGCCGAGAGCATGGCAAGGGAACTGATGCCCCAGGGCATCCATGTCGCCAGCGTGCCGATCGACGCCGCGATCGGCTGGACGCAGGAAGACGGCACCCGGGCGCATCGCCGCGCCGGGACCACTATCGATGACGACATGGCCGATCCGGACCACATCGCCGAGACCTACCTCCAGCTCCATCGCCAGCATCGCTCGACCTGGGCGTTCGAGGTCGTGCTGCGACCGTGGGTCGAGAAATGGTGACTGGTTCGAGATTGCTTCGCGCCAAGGATATGCAACGACTCTTCATCATGGAGTCGTTGGCCTGCGCTGAATCATGAGGCACCAGGGGGTAGGGCTGGCTCTTGCAAGAACGCGGTGAAATGCACTATGCGCATCGAGCCACTGCTGCATCGAGCGAACCCGGATGTCGTATCGACGTCAGACCGGCAGCCCGTTCTGCTTGCGCAGGCTCTTGTCGAATGCAGACTCGGGGACGAAACGGCGCAGGAAACTGACCTGGCGCGCCATTTTTCCGGCTGCATAGCGCCTCCTCGGAGTGGAAGCCGTCGCCGCTTCGAGAACCGTCCTGGCTACGACTTCGGGCGCATCGCCCGTTTCAATCGCCTTCCGCAGGACCCCATTCATGCCAGTGCGCGCGGAGTTGTAGACGTCGAGCAATCGGTCGGGCCTTGCGAGATTCTCTTCGAATGACGTCCGGGTATAGGCGGGTTCGACCAGCACAACCCTGATTCCAAATGGGCGCAGTTCGTGATCAAGCGATTCGGAATAGCCTTCAATGGCATGCTTGGTCGACGCATAGAGCGCAGAATAGGGCGCCGGAATCAGGCCCAACACCGAACTCAAATTGACGATTCTCCCCTTCCCCTGACGCCGCATTGTCGGCAACACCGCGCTGGTCACGCGCAGAACGCCGAAGACGTTCACGTCGAACAGCGCCTGGGCCTGGGCAATCGAGGATTCCTCCGCGCCGCCAAGCAAGCCAATTCCGGCATTGTTGACGAGCAGGTCGATGCGCCCCGCTTTGGCCAGCACCTCTTCGACCAGCTTCGCCACGGACGCGTCATCCGTCACGTCGCAGGACAGCATGGTTACGCCGTCGGATCGTTCGGCGGCCGCGCGACGGCTGGTTCCGAACACGCGGAAACCCAGCATTCTGCAGGGTTTTGGCCGTGGCGTGCCCGATGCCGGTGGATGCGCCCGTCACCAGGGCGACGCCGAGATTGGTCTTGTTCATGGAAATCACCTCTTTCGTGTCGGTAATGTGATGGATCGCTTGCCTCTTCGTTTCATGCCTGCACCTCCGCCTCCGGCCGACGCATTGCGACCGGGATAAAGACCAGAAGAGCGAGCGCCGAACCCGTCGTCAGGATGACCGCAAGCGAAGCAGACGGCTGAAGATGCAAAACGCTGGCAAACGAGGAGCCGATGGCTGCGCAGCCCATCTGCAGGAAACCGAGCAACGCGGATGCCAGCCCGGCCTGACGCCCAAAAGGATGGAGTGCGATCGCAGTGCCCAGTGGATTGATCAACCCCATGCCCAGCAGATACAGCGCGATGGCCATGGTGAAGGTCATGAAGGTCGGTGCCGCGGCAAACACGAACATGGAGAGGCCGCCAGCGAGAGCGACGAAGAGGCCGATCATGCCGATGGTACGCTGTCCCCAGCGGTGGGCCAGGCGGGGCGCGAGAAACCCAGCCGCGAAGACGATCAGAACGGTCGCCGCGAAGGACAATCCGAGCTGAAGGGGCGTAAGGCCCAGCTCGCTCATCAGGACGGCGGGCGCCGCGGCGAAGAAGGTGTATAGCCCGCCGATGACAAGGCTCACTGAAAGGGCGGGAAGGAGAAAGCGCGGATCGACGGCCAGGCGGCCATAGGCGGATGCCACGGCCGAGACCGCCAGAGGGGCCCTGCGGTCCGCCGGATGAGTTTCACTGACGCGCCTCGAATAATGCAGCGCGAGCACCACGCCGAATGCCGCAACGACGAGGAAGGTAACCCGCCAGCCGAACAGGGCGTCAAGCGCACTTCCGAGCAGAGGCGAAAAGCCCGGCGCAGCCGCCCCGGCAATCATGGTCAGCGCCAGAGCCCTCGCCAGGGCATCGCCGTCGAACAGATCGCGTGCAATGGCGCGCGACAGGACCGAGGCGGCGCAAGCCCCGAGCGCCTGGATGACGCGGCCGACGACCAGGAAAGACAAGGTGTCGGCGAAAGCACAAAGGACACTGCCCGCGGCAAAGACTGCAAGGCCGCCCAGCACCAGCCATTTGCGGCCGAAGCGGTCGGAAAGCGTTCCGGCCAGAAGCTGTCCGAACGCGAAGGCAACGAAGAAGCTGCTCAACGTCAGGCCGAGTTCCTGGGAAGAGACGCCGAGGCTGGCGCCGATCCGTGGAAAGGCGGGAAGGATGATGTTGGTGGCAAGTGCGCCGAGCGCGGCCAGACCGGCGAGCAGGAACAGGATTTCCCCGGTCAGCCGGCGCTCGGAAGGCGCGGAGTTCGTGATCGAGAACGCGGACATTACGGCCTCCTGCTCACAATCAGGCATGTCGACGTGCCATGCGCGTGGAGCCTGCCTTGGGCGTCGTCGATCCGGCCCTCCAGCGTGATGACGGTCCGCCCACGCGAAACCACATGGCCGGTGACGTGCATTACGCCGGAATCGATGGATATCGGGCGGACAAACTTGGCGGTGGTTTCATGTGACGGACAGGCTTCCCCGGACGAAAGCGTGGTCTGGGCAGCAAGCGCCATGGCGGTGTCGAGCATCGTCATGATCCAGCCGCCGTGGATGGTATTCGTCAGATTGCAAAAACGCGGCTCGGGGGTGGCCAGGAGCCTGACCTTGCCTTCCTCCGGAGGGAGCAAGGTGAAAGGGAGTGTTTCCGCCATCGATGGGCGGCGGATGCTCCCCTCCGCCAGCCTCGCAACGAGCTCAAGCCCGGAGCAGCCCGCCAACGCGGAGATTGAAACAGGTGCGCCGCGCGCCTCGGTCGGAGAAACCATCGTCATCGGCGCCGTCCTTGACGGGCATCGCCCGCAGGCGGCCCTGTCAGCGCGCTCTCGGCAGCCGCTTGCAGGAACCGCTTCGACAGCCGCTTGTCGTTGACGGCCCGCGAGAGGAGCACTGCACCGACCATTGTCGAGAGAATGGCCATGGCCTTGCCGCCGGGCTCCTCGCCGTCGGCATCGCCAACCCAACGACCGAGCATCTCAAGGTAATCTCTGATCCCGGCTTCGAATGACGCCTTAACGTCGGCACCCTGCCGGGCAGCATCCGAGCCGAGCGCAACGACCGGGCAGCCATCCATCCTTTCCGCGCGATGCGCCATGCTGAGATAGAACGCGATCACCGCGCCAAGCGGGTCCTGCGGATTGGCCGCGGCTGCGTCTGACCATCGGCGGGAGGCACTCTCCAACGCCCGCCTGGACGCCTGCGCCGCCAAGTCTTCCTTTGACGCGAACTGCTTGTAAAAGGCGCCTTGGGTCAGCCCCGCACCCTTCATCAAGTCCTTAAGCCCGATGCCGTCAAACCCGTGCTGTCGAAAAAGGCGACTGGCCACATTGATCACGGTTTGCCGGTTCTCCGCGGCCTGACTGCGACTCACACGCATCGTCGATCTCCAATTTAGCTTGCGATCGAAATCTATATAGCCTATATAGAGTTCGAACGCAATCTATTCAAGAAGAAGGCGATGGCATGAAAAAGCGAGCCGCCGTTGTGATGGGAGGCCTCCTGGTCGCGGTGCTTGGCGCGGCCGCGGTCGTCACACTTTCCCTTCGGGCGCGGGAAGCCTCTGCCGTGAGCGATCCGAGGCAGGTACCTCCTATCGTGAGGACGGTGACGGCAGCCGGGGTGGCCGGAGCCGAACGGAGCTTTACGGGCATCATTGGGGCGAGGGTCCAGAGCAATCTCGGCTTTCGCGTCCCCGGCAAGATCGTGGAACGGCTGGTGAATGTCGGTCAGCAGGTCAAAGCCGGCCAGCCGCTGATGCGAATCGACGAAACGGACCTTCGCCTTGCGCTGACGGCGAAGCGCAATGCCGTCGCCGCGGCACGCGCGTCTGTCGTCAAGTTGGACGCGGATGAGCAGCGATACGCCAAGCTGATGAGCAGTGGATGGATCTCCCGACAGCGTTATGAGCAGTCGAAGGCCGCGTTGGACACGGCCGAGGCGCAACTTGCCGCTGCCGAAGCCGAAGCCCGGGTCGCCGAGAATGAGGCGACCTACTCGACCCTGGCGGCCAACGCGGATGGAACGGTGGTCGAAACGCTCGGCGAGCCGGGGCAAGTCGTGTCCGCGGGCCAGACCGTGGTTCGGCTTGCCCAGGCCGGGCCCCGCGAAGCAGTGATCGCGCTTCCGGAAACGACCCGACCGGCGATCGGCTCGGTAGCCGTGGCCAGCGTGTATGGGAGCGATGGGCGCCGCTATACGGCACATCTCCGGCAGCTATCGGGTTCCGCCGATGTTCAGACCCGTACCTATGAGGCCCGCTACGTGCTCGACGGTGAAGCCGCGACAGCACCGCTTGGGGCGACGGTAACCATTCGGCTGGCAAGGCAGGCGAGCCAGGCAGAAATCCAGGTGCCGCTGGCAGCCGTGCTCGATGACGGCCGGAAGACCGGCGTCTGGATCCTGGACCGCGCCACCTCGACCGTACACTTTCGGCCCGTCAAGCTTGTTCGAGTGAGCGGCGAGAGCGCCGTAATCTCCGGACTGAACTCTGGTGAGCCGATTGTTTCGCTCGGCGCTCATCTTCTGCAGGAGGGCGCTCGCGTCAGAACTGCCTCCGAAAGCAGGAGCAACTGATGAGCCTCAATCTTTCGGCGACTGCCGTTCGCGAACGGGCCGTCACCCTGTTCTCCATCCTCCTGCTGGCAGCGGCAGGCGCCTACGCTTTCCTGATGCTCGGGCGGGCGGAGGATCCCTCCTTCACCATCAAGACCCTGACGGTCACGACCGTATGGCCGGGCGCGACGGCGCGCGAGATGCAAGACCTCGTCGCCGAACCGTTGGAGAAGCGGCTTCAGGAGCTGACCTGGTACGACCGGGCGGAGACGACCACGCGGCCGGGTTATGCGTATATGACGGTTACGCTGAAGGACAGCACACCACCGTCTCTCGTGCAGGAGGAGTTCTACCAGGCCCGGAAGAAGCTCGGGGATGAAGCGCGCAACCTGCCGTCCGGCGCGTTCGGCCCCTTCGTCAACGACGAATATTCGGACGTGAGCTTCGCGCTTTATGCACTCAAGGCCAAGGGCATGCCGATGCGTGAGCTGGTCAGGCAGGCCGAGGTGATCCGCCAGGAGCTCCTGCACGTGCCCGGCGTCAAGAAGATCAACATCCTCGGTGAGCGTCCCGAGCAGATATTCGTCGAGTTTTCCTATGCAAAGCTGGCAACCCTCGGGGTATCGGCACAGGACATCGTCGCCGCCTTGCAGCGGCAGAACACCGTCACGCCGGCAGGCTCGATCGACACCCAGGGGCCGCGGGTCTTCATCCGGGTCGACGGCGCTTAT
>WHTW01000152.1 GCA_009377525.1 Rhodospirillales bacterium | reverse complement strand
GAAAACGCTCGATCTTTCCGACTGCAACAGCTCCAAAACTTCGGGGAACTTCAGGTTAGTTGTTGCAACAGGCACATTCCGTTCGACTGATTCCAGCCGAACGGAATGTGCTCTAGGAGTGGCCCGCGTCTCTTCGAACTTTCCGCAGGAGTGACCGATCCAACTGTCCGGTTTCCTCCGTTTGCCGGGCAGCCTGATAGCGCTTTATGGCCGCCTTTGTCCGCACGCCTGGATAGCCATCGATCGGGCCAGGATCGAAGCCGAATGCCTTGAGCCAGGCTTGCATCTCACGAATTTCATCGTTGGTCAGAACGACGGCGCGCTCGGGCGCCTTCTTCTCGGGCAGCGGCGGGATCAAAGCCGCGGCTGACGGCGGCTGCGTCGCTGCTGCCGGTTGGACCGGAAATGTCGGCGGAACAGCAGGTGCGGGCAGCAGACCCGGTTCAACGTACACGGTGGCCTGACGCCCTGATGCTGCCGGAGTTGGTTCTGCCGGCGATTGGGCCTGAGCCTCCGTGCAGACGGCGCTTGCCAAGGGCGCACAACTGGGAGCACTGACGCGCCCGAGGAGATAGCCCCCAGCGAGAATAAGCGCCAGGACAGCCACTTGGCCGAGGACACGCGGCTTGATGCGACTCGCGTCAAGTGCACGGGCAACGGTCACCGCCGATCCCGTTTGGCCGAGGAGGCGCAGCTTGGTGCGGCTTACATCAAGCGCACGGACAACGGTCAGCGTCGACACGTGATAGCGAACGAGTCGACTCCAGAACAGAAATTCCCTGCGAAGCGACATCCCGGCGTCCTTTGTGCTCCCCACACAAACGGCGCGCATGCGCCTACCGTTTACGCCAAAAGATCAGACCTATTCGATCATCGAAAAGGATGCCTGCAGGACCGAGGCGCCGGAAGATATCCAATGTATCAAACGTATCAACGGCGTGATCGTCCGGTGACCGCCTACAGGAATCCAAGCCGCTGCGGCTGCCTCAGTCCGAAGTCGCGCTGCTGGCCCCAGCAGCCCTGCGCCACTGTGGCGAAGACGCTGCGGAAGTCGACCGAGTGCTTGAGGTCGCCGTCCGCGAGGTCGGAGAGCGACGGATAGACGCCGTGCAGGCCGCCCTTCACGCCGCCGCCCATGACGAACAGCGGAGCCGCCGTGCCATGATCGGTGCCGCCGCTGGCGTTCTGCCGGACGCGGCGACCGAACTCCGAGTAGGTCATCACCACCACGTCGTTCCACAGGTTGGCGGCGATCAGGTTCTTGCGCAGGGTCGCCAGGTTGACCGCCAGCAAACCCAGCAGCCGCTCGTGCGGCTGCACCTGGTTGGCGTGGGTGTCGAAGCCGCCCAGCGCCGCCTTGATCGCCACCACCGGCACCCGCGCCGTGACCACGCGCGTGGCCAGCTCGAGCTGGCGGCCGAGCAGCACCTCCTGCGGATAGGCCTCCTTGGGCGTCGCCGCATTGCGCAGCTTGTCGGCCAGGCCCTTGGCCGCCCCGTTGATCTCCTGGCGCACCGCCAGCAGATGGCGCAGCGCCGGATTGCCCGTCGCGCTACCGTCCTTCATGCCGCCGGCGTCCTTGAGCGCCTGCGCCTGGCGCAGGAAGTTCTCGGCGTCCTGCATGACGATGGTGCGCAGGCCAGGACCGGTGCTGGGCAGCGCATTGGTGTCGACGACGATGCTGTCGACGCCCACACCCTTGGCCAGCGTGGCGCCGTGGAAGGCCCGGGCGATCCAGCCCTCGCTCAGGGTCTGGTTCGAGGCCGAGGCGGTGTCCCAGATCTCGATCGAGCGGAAATGCGAGCGGTTGGGATAGGGATAGCCGACGCCCTGCACGATCGCGAGGTCGCCCGCCTTCCACGAGTCCATCAAAGGCTCGAGCTTGCTATGCAGCCCGACCTTCTCGTCGAGCTGGATCGTGTGGTCGCGCGCCACGCCGATGCCGGGGCGCAGCTCGCGGTACTTGGCATCGGCGTAGGGAATGACGGTGTTCAGCCCATCATTGCCGCCCTTGAGCTCGATCAGCAGGAGGATCCGGCCCATGCCGTCCTCACTTCAGCTGGTAGGCGGTGTCGACCATCGCCGCCGCCACCGTGGCGCCCGGCGTGCGCGCGGGATCGACCGTGTCGATCGGCGCGCGCGGCAGCAGCGTGCGCAGCAGCGTCGCCGAGTCGACGCCGGAAAGCGTCGGGCCGAGTCGGGCCTCGTCGCCGGCATAGCGCAGGCTGCGGCCCTCGACCGGCCGCGGCTCGGCCGTCGGCTCAGCCATCTGCATGGCGCTGTCGTCCGACCTCATGGGAAGCTGCTCGCGGCGCTCGATACGCCGGTTCCGCGGGCTCGACATCATCGCGCCTTCCATCGAGGCCACGGTCGTCGCCTCGACGATGCGGCGCAGGAACTGCTGGCGCAGCATCAGGGTGTAGGTCGTGATCCAGCTCTCGCTGCCCGGCCAGCCCTTGACGTTGGGCGGACCGAACGGCATCTGGCCCAGCCCCTGCATCATGCGCACCAGCTGGGTCTTCTCCGGTACCGGCAGGCCGAGCAGATGGACCGTGCCCACGATCAGCTCGACCGGCGACTTGATCAGCCCGCCGCGGTTGGCGGGATCGCGGAATTGCGCCGACAGCAGGATCGCGCGCATCAGCGGCTTGATCTCGTAGTTGGCGCGGAACGAGCCCGCGAGCTTCTTGACCTCGCCGGGATCGGGCTTGAGCGACACGAACTCGCGCCACAGCTTCTCGACGATGGTCTCGGCCGTGCGCGGATGCCTTAGCAGGATGGCGATGATCGCATCGCCGTCGAAGCGGCCGCTCTGGCCCAAAAAGGTCTTCTCGCCGCCGTCATGCGCGTTGTCGCGAGTCTTGAAATGGCCGGTCTGGCGGTCGACGGTCCAGCCGGTGAAGGCGCGTGCGGCGGCCTTGATGTCGGCCTCGCTGTAATGGCCCTCGCCCAGGGTGAAGAGTTCCAGAAGCTCGCGCGCGAAGTTCTCGTTGGGCTGGCGCGCCACGCTGCGCATGCCGTCGAGATAGATCAGCATCGCCGGATCGCGCGCCACCTCCTTCAGGAGGGTGGCGAAGTTGCCCAGCGCCTCGCGGCGGAACAGCGCGTTCTGGCGGAACAGCGCCGGCGGGAAACGCACCTTCAGCAGCGAGGAGGTGAAGTGGTTGTGCCAGAACAGCACCATGCGCTCGGTGAGCGGCTGGTCGGTGACCAGCATTTCCTCGATCCACCAGTTGCGCAGCTCGCGGCCCTGCTCCTGGATCGGCTGGGTGGCCCGCAGAGGCTTGCCGTCGACGCCCTGCTTCTTTTGCGCTTCCGCGCGCTCGGCCCGTGCCGCCCGCTGCTGGCGGCGCAACTCGGCCGGCCCCTCGTCCAGCCAACCCGGCGGCGGCGTGATGGCGTCGCGGCGCACGCCGGCGAGCAGCCGATCGACGGCGGCGACATAGTCCTGCGCCTCGAATGCGCGGATCTCCGCAGGCGTGGCGCCGAAGGTCGTGCGCGACAGCAGATGCCGCGCCTCGTCGAAATCCATCGTCGAGGCGGCCCGCACCAGCCGCGGCGTCCACAGGCCTGCGGACAGCGACGCGACGCCAACCACGAACCCACGCCGACTGACCGGTGCGATCATGGCGCTTCTCCTTACCGGGACGGCCGTTCCGCGGATGGACCAGCCTGCCGCCGCCACGGCGGATTCGCCAGGCGGTGGACGAGAACCTCGTGCATGCGCTGACGTTGCTCGGGGTTCAGCTGGGCTTCCAGCCGGGCGAGCGTACGCACGGTCTCTTTCTGCTGCTCTGCCCGCAGATCGCCGAGCTTGTCGATCAGCGAACCGAGGCGCTCCTGATCGATCGGCGAGCTTTTGTATTCGGCGACGATCTGCTCGCGCAGCTTGTGCATCTCGCGGTGCCGTTCACCGCGGATCTGCGAATATCGCTCCAACATGCCTTGCAGCGCCTTGCGCTGGCTGTCGTCGAGATTGACTTCGTTGGCCACCGTGGCGACCGAGCCCGGCCGCGCCCCGGGCGGCGGTGGCGCGCGATGCTCGAACGGCAAGGGGGCGATCCAGCTCCGGAAGACGAAGCCGGCGATGAAAAACGCGTTCAGCAGCAGTGACAGCGCAAGCACCACCTGAAGCAGACGCGACATGTCAGAGGCCGTCCGAGCTCAGGAATTCGGTCAGCTCGTTGGCCGTATCCGAGGTCTGTGACGCGCTGGCATAGCGCTCTTTGGCCATCGATTCGCCCAGGCCGCCGCCCAGCATGAAGCCGGAAATGGCGATGACGACGGCGGCCGTAAGAGTCGCCACCCGCGGCAGCACGAAGCGCCGGTCGCTGGCAAGCAGCCAGTCGAACAGGCCGGCGCGCTTGGCGCGCGCCTCGACCTCGAAGCCGACCAGCGCCTCGGCCCGCACCTGCAGACGCGCCGGCGCCGCCGGCAGCGGCATGCCTAGGACCTCCGACAGCTCCAGGGCGGCGCGGCGCATCTCGGGGTCGGCTGCCACGGCAGCCTCGATGCGGGCCGCCTCCGTTTCCGATAGGCGGCCTTCCAGCCAGGCTGCGAAGTCGAGATCCGACACGGGCCCCGACATGGACCCAGGCGCAACCCGATCCGTGGCGAGGCTTCGCCACAGCTCCCTGTCGCTCTGGGTGGGACGTTCCGTGCTCATTGCGCTCTCCTGCTGCAGATTACGTCAAAAACCACGCCGGCATCCCCTGCTAAAGGGCCTCTATTGGGGTTCTTCCTGGAAATGGGATCGCAACCGCAGCAACGCCTTATGGTGTGTGCTGCGAACGGTTTGGGCGTCGATCTTGAGAAGTTGGGCAACTTCGGACACGTCCTTCTCCTCGTCATAAAGGCATTTCAGGACCAGCATCTGGCGATCGGTCAGAAGTCCTTGAGGAATCTTGAGTTTTTCCACATGACGGTCTTCGACCCCGAGGCTGGCTTCGGGCACATCGTCGAGCGGCGTGGTGGCCTGGCGCCGGCGGCGCGCGTGATCCACCGCCGCCGAGCGAGCCACCACGGCGAGCCAGGTCGAGAGGCCGGCGCGGGCCGGATCGTAGGTTTTCAACAGCCTGTAGTCGTTGGCGCACAGCCGGACGAACACGTCTTGGGCGGCGTCCATCACATCCTCTTCACTCAGCCGATATGAAGCGAGCGTGCGGCGCACGACGGCATTGATCAGAGGCGCGGCCGCGGTGACGAAGCTGTCCCATGCACGTTTGTTGCCCGTCACGAGCGTCCGTAGGTCGATCTGGTTCAGTTCCGTCACGCCCGCGTTCTTTCTCGGCCCGTCCGCCCTGCAGTGTAACAGGGTTTGTGGCGAAATCAGGCCCCGCTACAGTCCCGCCCCGCATAGTGGGGAGCATTGATGAGCGAGTCGCTGACCAATCAGTGGAAAGTCACCAAGCAAACCGTCCGCGGCAGGGGCGTCGTGGTGGCGCAGAACAGCCGGGCGGCCCGGGCCGGTGCGGAGATATTGCGCAAGGGCGGCAATGCCATCGATGCGGCAGTCGCCACCGGCATGGCGATCGGCGCGGTCGAGCCCTGGATGAGCGGCATCGGCGGCGTCGGCTTCATGACCATCTGGAGCGCCAAGGAGCAGCGGGCCTGGACCATCGACTACGGGCCGATCTCGGCCAAGAAGCTCGACCCGTCGACCTACAAGATCGTCGGCCCCGGTCCCGCCAATCCGTTTGCCTGGCCCGACATCCTCGAGCAGAGGAACGAGGTCGGCTACCACTCGATCGCCGTGCCCGGCATGGTCGCCGGCCTTGCCAAGGCGCTGGAGCGCTTCGGCAGCCTGATATGGCAGGACGTGATGGCGCCGGGTGTGACGCTCGCCAAGCGCGGCATGGAACTCGACTGGTACATGCAGGTCATGCTGGCCCAGGGTGCGCGCGACCTCGCCAAGTTCCCCGCCTCGCGCGCCGCCTACCTGTGCGACGACGGCCGCGTGCCGATGATCGACTGGCAGGCCAACGTCCGCTACCTGAAGCTCGGCAATCTCGGCGAGACCTATCAACGGCTGTCCGACGGCGGTCCGCGCGAATACTACGAAGGCGCCCTGGCGCGTGACATCGCGGCCGACCTGCAGGCCGGCGGCTCCGCCATCTCCTACGACGATCTTGCCTCCTACGAGGCGCGCCTCGTCGAGCCGCTGTCGTTCCAGCATGGCGACGCCACCATCAATGTCGCGGGCGGCCTCACCGCCGGGCCGACACTCCACCGCACGATCGAGCTTGCGGGGACGAAGACCAAAGGCCGGGGCGCGCCCGATGCCGACTTCTTCGTCGCCATCGCCCAGGGCATGCACCAGGCGTACGAGGAGCGGCTGAAGAGCATGGGCGACAAGCCCACCAACACCTGCACCACCCATTTCTGCGCCGCCGATTCGGAAGGCAACATGGTGGCGCTGACCCAGACGCTGATGTCGCTGTTCGGCTCGTGCGTGATGCTGCCCAAGACCGGTATCACCATGAACAACGGCATGTTGTGGTTCGACCCCGAGCCCGACCGGCCCAACTCCATCGCGCCGGGCAAACGGCCGTTGTGCAACATCTGCCCGGTGGTCGTGACCCGCGACGGCAAGCCGTGGTTCTGCATCGGCGCCTCGGGTGGCCGGCGCATCGTGCCGGCGGTGGCGCAGCTTTCGCTGATGCTGATCGACCGCGGGCTGGACGTGGAGGCTGCCTTCCATCATCCGCGCATCGACGTGTCGGGCGTCGGCCCGATCCGCGTCAACCGCGACCTGCCCGATGCCGTGAAGAAGGCGATTGCGGGCCGCCTGCCGATCGTCGAAGTTGGCAACCAGGTTTCGCCCCTTGGCTTTGCCAACCCGTCGTGCATCGTGCGCGACCCCGTAAGCGGAGAGCTGACCGGCATGAACGAGGTGATGTCGCCATGGGCTGGCGGCGCAGCGCAGTAGCAGCGCGGCTTCCGAGCGGACGGAACCGCTTGCGGTTCCGTCCGCTCGGAAACGCGTTGTCCCGAGCGCCGAGTTCAAAGGGCACATCCCGTCCGGCTGCTTCCAGCCGGACGGGATATGCTCTAGCCGCCCTCGCAGCATTGGCTGCGGCACCTATAACGACGCAGGGGGCGGCGGCGCAGGAGCTGCGCCTGCCCGTGCTAGTGCCGCTGACCGGCTTCGTGGCGCTCGAGGGCACCAGCCAGAGGAACGGCGCACTGCTGGCGGCGAACCAGATGCGCAACGTGGCGCTCAAGCCCGACGTGCTCGACACGCAGGCGACCCCGGAAGCTGCCGTCACCGCCTGGGAGCGGGTGATGGGCGGCGCGCCCTCGCCCGCCGTGGTCGGGCCGATCCTCGGCACGCAGATGCTGGCGCTGCTGCCGCTGGCACAGGAGCGCGGCGTGCCGCTGCTCACGATCTCAGGCACGGCGCGGCTGGGCGAGCTCGGCAATCCGTGGTTCTTCCGCTTCTTCCCCAGCGACGCCACGGTGAAAGTGGCGCATGCACGCTACGTCGTGGAGAACCTTTCTGCCAAGCGGCCGGCTGTCATCTATCAAAGCACGGCCTACGGCCAGTCGGGACGCGAGCAGCTCGCCAAGACCCTGACGGAGCTCAAGGCGCCGCCGGTGCTGGAGGAGAGCATCGCACCCACGGTCAACGACCTGTCGCCCGCCCTGCTGCGCGCCAAGAACGCCAACGCCGACGTGATCGTGCTGCACCTGCACGCCGCATCGACCGTGCTGGCCGTGCGCCAGGCGCGCCAACTATTGCCCGACCTGCCGATCGTCGCCGGCTCGGCCATGCACCAGCCTGCCACCGCGGCGCTGCTCGAGCCAGCCGAGTTGAAAGGCGTTTGCGCGGAGACTGCAGCGTCGCCGATCTCGGCGACGTCGGGACCGATGCGCGCCTTCCTCGACGCCTATCGCGCCGCCTACAAGAGCGAGCCGGACGCCTTCGCCGCCGCCCAGTTCGATGCCGTCGGCATGCTTGGCCAGAGCATTGCCGAACTGCGCAAGGCCGGCCAGCCGGTCACGCCCAAGGCCGTTCGCGACCGTCTGGCGAGCGACACCTATCACGGTGTCGTGACCACCTATCGCTCGGACGGCAAAGGCAACATGGCCCATGAGGCCGAGATCGTCTGTTTCGACGGTACGGACCGCATTCCCAAGCCGGCCGCGCGCTACGCGATACCGCCGCGCTCCTGATTGCGACTTTCGGGCGACTTCGTCGTTGGTCTTCGAAGGAGCACACCAGGCGAATCCTCGACGGCCCGATCGGCGCGGAGATTCTTGCCAGCCTCGAAAGCCAGGGCTTGATCGGTGTGCTTCTACGATGGCGGGCCGCGGCACTTCTAAGCAAGCGATACCGACGCCGGCCGACCTCAAGGGAGTGAAAGTGCGTGTGCAGCAGTCCGGCATCTGGGCAGGCGTCCTCCGCACCCTGGGCGCCGAGCCGGTGGTCGCGCCAGCCTATCGTGTCTATGTCAACCTGCAATCCGGCGTGATCGATACAGCCGAGCACAATTGGCCATCCTATGCGTCGTTGCGCCACTACCAGGTCGCGCCGCATCTCAGCCTTACCGAGCATTCGATGGCAGTCCTGGTCTTCTCCAAGCGCGTCTGGGACACGCCGTCGGCCGACGAGCAAACGATCATCCGAGATGCCGCCAGGGATTCCGTTCCAGTCATGCGCCGGCTGTGGGACGACTACGTGGTCTCGGCGGAGCGGACGGTCGAGAAGGCGGGCGGCGAGATCGTGCGCGATGTCGACCGCAAAGCATTCGCCGATCAGCTTGTGCCGCTCTATCCCACAATCATCGGAGATGCGCGGCTGCGGTCGATTGGTGCAGCGCATTCAGGCCGACGAACCGCTGGAGCAGTCCGAGCGGCCCACGGGCTAAGTCACCGCCCGAGCGCGACTCGCGCGACCGGCAGGGCCAGGCCGGCGACGTCGACGCGGCTGTGGAAGATGCTGCCGCAGTTCTCGTTCGGCCCGCCGCGCGAGCCGGTGACGACGTAGAGGTCGCACAGGTCGTCGCCGCCGAAGCAGAGGCTGGTGACCATGGGCAGCGGAACTTCGATGTCCCGCCGATGGGCGCCGTCGGCGTCGAATACCGCCACCCTGCCGCCGTGAGCGTCGGCCACCCATACCGATCCATCGCTCGCCACCTTCAGGCCGTCCGGCACGCCGGCTTCGCCCAGGGAAGCGAACTTGCGCCACTGCCCGACCGAACCGTCCGGCGCGACGTCATAGACACGCACCAGCGGTGCGCGCGCGTCACTGTGATAGAGCCGCCTGCCGTCCGGCGAGAAGCCCAGCCCGTTGGTCAGCAGCACGCCGTCCGACAGCGTGCGCATGCCGCCGTCGCGGTCGATGACATGCAGATGGCCGGGCTTGGGCGCCTCGCCGCCGAACACGCGGAAGGCAAGCGAGCCGACATAGATGCGGCCTGCCGCATCGGCAGTGAGGTCGTTGAAGCCGGTCGCGCCGCGAATGGCGTCGAGCGACAGCAGCGAGCGCGTCGTGCCGTCGGCCAGGGAGACACAGGCGATGTCCCGGCCGCCGACCACCAGGCCGCCGGATTCATGCAGTGCCATCCCGCCGATGCCGCGCCGCTTGGGCACGGCCAGCGTGACCTTGCCGGCGCGATCGAGAAGGTGCACGCCGCCGTTGATGACGTCGCTGAAATAGAGGCCATGGGCGGGATCCCATACCGGGCCCTCGATCAGGCCATAGCCCGTTGCAACGCGTTGCATGGGATTCTCCCTTATGCTGCCGACGGGGAGAGGTTAGCGCCGATGAAGATCGCCACCTACAACATCAACAACGTCAATCGCCGCCTGCCGAACCTGCTCGCCTGGCTGAAGCGCGCGCGGCCCGACATCGTCTGCCTGCAGGAACTGAAGGCCGCCGACGAGGCATTCCCACAAGCGGAACTGCGCAAGGCTGGCTACCACGCGCTATGGCGCGGCCAGAAGACCTGGAACGGTGTCGCCATCCTGAGCCGCAAGCCTCCGATCCTGACCCGCAAGGCCTTGCCCGGCGACCCTGGCGACACGCAGAGCCGCTACGTCGAGGCGGCGATCGACGGCCTGCTCATTGGCTGCCTCTACCTCCCCAACGGCAATCCGCAGCCTGGGCCGAAATTCAAGTACAAGCTCGACTGGTTCCGCCGCCTGCAGACGCACGCCCGGAAGCTGCTGAAGAGCGGCGCACCCGTCGTGCTGGCCGGCGACTACAACGCCGTGCCGACGGACTTCGACATCTATTCCATGAATTCCTGGAAGGACGATGCGCTGGTCCAACCGCAAACGCGGGCGGCCTATGCCAAGCTGGTCACACAGGGCTGGACCGATTCGCTCAGGGCCCTGTTTCCTGACAAGCCGATGTACACCTTCTGGGACTATAAGCGGCGACGCTGGGAGCGCGACGCCGGCCTGCGCATCGACCACCTTCTGCTGTCACCCTCGCTCAGCACCCGCCTGAAGAAAGGCGGCGTCGATCGCGAGGAACGCGGCCGCGAGGGCGCCAGCGACCACGCACCGGCCTGGATCGAGCTGCGCTAGTCTCTTGCCGGACCGCGGGCTTCAGGCCCGCTCAAGCTCTTCCGGACCGCCAGCCTCTGGCTCGCTCATGATCATGAGCGCGCAAGATGCGCGCGGTCCGGAAGACGAAGATGCGGGCCTGGAGGCCCGCGGTCCGGCAAGACTCAGAGACGGATGTCGCCGATGACGGGCAGGTGATCCGATATCTTGCGCGCCTCGGGATCGGTGTGGCTGGCCACCAGCGCCGCGCGCGGCCAGAGGTAGACGCGATCGAGATGGAACAGCGGGCACAGCGACGGGAAGGTGCGATGGTTCGTGTAGCCCGGCAGCACCCTTCCCAGGCTGCGACGGACCGATCCCGCCCACAGCCAGTCGTTGAAGTCGCCCAGCGCCACCGTGGCCGTGCGCAGGTTGCCGAGCATCTTCAGCAGCGCGACGGCCTGGCTGTGACGCTCGCGAAAGCTCAGGCCGAGATGCGTGGCGATCACGCGCAGCGGCCCGGCCGGCGTCTGGATGTCGCTACAGATGGCCCGCCGTGGCTCGCGCTCAGGGAACGTCAGGTCGTGGATCTCGGTGTTGGCCATCGGCCAGCGGCTGATCAGCGCCTGGCCATACTCGCCGTCGGCCGTCGTCACGGTCTTGGCCCCGATGCCGTGGTTGCCCAGCGACTCCTGCAGGACCTTGAACGGGTCGTCGATATGGGCCTCGCGGGCGCGGCGCGAATCGATCTCCTGAAGGGCGACGATGTCAGGACGATGTCGCTGCACCAGGCCGACGACGCGCTCGAGGTCGAAGCGCGGATTGCGGCCGACCGCGCCATGGATGTTCCAGGTCATGACGCGGACCATCTGGCCGGCCGGCGCGCTCATGCGCGATCTCCGCGGCGCGACAACAGGGCCTGCGCGCCGATGGCCGCCCCGATCAAGCCGACGACGCACAGGACCAGGATCGCGATGTCCCAGGCGCTCGGTTCGGCCAGGATCCTGGCGATGCGATCGCCCATGATGGAGAGCAGCACCAGGCCGGGCAGCATGCCGATCATCGTGCCGACCAGGAAGTCGATGAAGCGGATGCCGCTCGCCCCGGCCGCGAGGTTCACGAGCGTGAACGGCGCGATCGGTAGCAGGCGGAAGGTCACGACCGCCAGCAGGCCACGTTTGCGCACGCCCTCGATGCCATGCCGCCAGCGTTCGCCCAGCATGCGGTAGAGCGCCTCGCGGCCGAGCCGGCTGCCGACGAAGTACATGGCCAGACCGCTGCTCACGGTGCCGGCACCGCCATAGAGGATGCCGAGCCACGGCCCGAACACCGCGGCCGTCGTCAGGATCAGGACGTTGAGCGGGAAGATGATTGCGCCCGCGAGAACGAACACCGGGACGACGACCACGATCGCCCAGGGCTCGTCGCGCACGCTCCTCAGGACCGCCTGCACGTTGTCGGCCGTAACGACTTCCGAGAGCGCCGTGTAGCGCCACGCCAGCGCGATGCCGAGGACGACCAGGGCGCAGATCAGCGCCACCAGCAACGGCCGCAGGCGCGCCAGCAGATGACGCGCCAGCCGCGTCGGCCTGATCGGCCGCGGCGGATCGGCAATGCGCTCGATGACGTCGGACAGGCCGTCTTGGTCGGGCTCACCGTCGTCGATCGGGCGCAAACTGTGCCCGTTGGCGCCGAGTTCGTCCGCAGCGCGCGCCAGCGAACCGTGCCGCGCCAGGAACGCCGCGACGTCGGCGGCCGCCACGCCGCAATGCTCGCCCAGCAGGCGGTTGCGAATCTCCAGGATGGCCGTGCGCTCCCGATCGGTGCGCGCCTCGATGGCGAGGTCGCATTCGGTGTCGGCGCCCATCGAGCGGTTGTTCATGTTGGCCGAGCCGACGCGCAGGAAGCGGTCGTCGACCGCCATGACCTTGGAATGGATCATGGTGTCGGTCGTCCGGCCGCCCTGCTCGACGGCGGGATAGAGCAGCCGCACGTGACGGCCGCCTGCCGCGTGGATGCGCCGCCAGAAGCGGATGCGGCCGTTGCGCATGGTATGGCGTTCGACCCAGGAATCGTGCGTGCGTGGCGCCACGATCACCACCTCCAGCCCGCGGCAGCGGGCCAGGCGGTCGGCCAGCCGATCGGCGATCAGTGGCGAGCTGAGGAATTGGTTCTCGATGTAGATCTGGCGCTCGGCCAGATCGATGGAATCGACGAACAGCGTCTCGGCCTCGCGCACCGCCTCCTCGCCGTCATAGCGCGGCTGGGTGCGGGCGATGCCGACATCGACGTCGGTGAAATCCGCGCGCACCGTCTCGGGCCATGGGTCGCCATGCGGCTCGACCCGCGGCACGCCGCCGCTGGCGCGGCACCAGCGTTCGCGCGCCAGCAGCGCCAGCGCCCGCGCGGCGGCGCCGTCGACCATCATCTGGACGTCGTGGAAGGGCCGGTAGGGATGGCCCGACGGGTCGACGCGATGACGGTTCTCGGCCGAATGGGAGGTGGTGTCCCATCGCCGGATCGTGAGGTCGAGGCCGCCGGAGAAGGCCACCGCATCGTCGACGACGACGATCTTCTGGTGCTGCGAGCTGCCGAAGGGAACCGAATTGTCGATGCAGAGCGTCACGCGCTCGGGCATCCGCCAGCCCAGCGACAGGCGCGGCAGGAGCTCGCGCTCGCCGGCATAGAGCAGCGAATAGTCCCACAGCAGGAGATCGACATGCAGGTCGGACCGGGTCCGAACCAGCTCGCTCAGGAAGTCGGCGAAGCCGCTGGCAAAGCCGTCCATCGGCTTGCCGTCGGCGCCGACGAGCTGCGTGCGGCTGTCGATGTCCCAGCCGACCACCACGACGCTGCGCTGGGCCTTCAGGCAGGCGCCGCGCACCGCCTCGAAGAAGGCGGCAGCGTCGATCAGGACAGCGGCCCTGGCGGCCCGCTCGATCCGCCAGACATTGTGATTCGGCCGCAGGAAACTCATCGCCCCCTCAACGTGCGGGCAGGCAAATGGTTGTGCAACGCATTTGACGCCCCCTCGCCGGCCGGGAGAAGCTATAGTGACGGCGCGCTGAGGAATCGTGAAGGGAGATGGGCAAATGGCTTACAAGATCCTGCTGCTGGGGGCGTCCTATGGTTCGCTGCTGGCCTCGAAGATGCTGTTTGGCGGTCATTCCATCCATCTCGTCTGCCTGCCCGCCGAGGCCGACCTGATCAACCAGGAGGGCTTCAAGGTCCGCCTGCCGGTCCGCGGCCGCAGGGACCCGGTGCTGCTCGACTCGAAAAAGCTGCCGGGCAAGGTGACCGCCGGCGGCGTCGCGGGCGTCAACCCGGCGGACTATGACCTGATCGGTCTTGCCATGCAGGAGCCGCAATATCGCGTCGACGGCGTGCGCCAGCTCCTGGACGCGGTGGGCAAGTCGAAGGTCCCGTGCATGTCGATCATGAACATGCCGCCGCTTGCCTATCTGCGGCGCATTCCCGGCCTCGATTGCGACAAGCTCAAGCCCGCCTACACCGACGCCTCGGTATGGGACAGCTTCGATCCCGAGCGCATCACGCTGAACAGCCCCGACCCGCAGGCGATCCGCCCACCCGAGGAGAAGGTCAACTTCCTGCAGGTGACGCTGCCCACCAACTTCAAGGTCGCGCGCTTCAAGGACGACGAGCCGACCGGCATCCTGCGTCAGCTCGAGGAGGACGTCGAGGCGGCGCGCTTCGACACGCCCGAAGGCAAGATCGAGCTGTCGGTCAAGCTCAAGGTCTACGATTCGGTGTTCGTGCCGCTCGCCAAGTGGGCGATGCTGCTGTCGGGCAACTACCGCTGCGTCACCGAGGACGGCATGCGTACCGCGCAGGAGGCCGTGCACAGCGACATCGAGACCTCGCGCGCGGTCTACAATTTCGTCATCGATCTCTGCGTCAAGCTGGGCGCCGACCCGAAGGACCTTGTGCCGTTCGAGAAGTACGCCGCCGCCGCCCAGAGCCTGGTACGGCCGGCGTCGGCGGCGCGGGCGCTGAACAACGGCGTGCCCTTCATCGAGCGCGCCGACAAGCTGGTGCAGCTCATCGCCCGCGAGAAGGGGCTGAGCCATCCCGAGATCGACCGCGGCGTGGTGCTGGTCGACCGGCGGCTGGAGGTCAACCGCAGGAAGGCTGCGGCAGCCTGAGATAGATCGACCGTCGCTCAGCGGATCGCACTGTCGCGGCACATCCAGTCGGACGCGAGCCATCTCATCTCCGACAGCATCGCGACTTTGCGCAAGAGCCTCGGTTCGGCTCAGCGGCTACAGGTGCCCGCGTAGTAGGCCGCTGCGTCGCATGTCTTGCCGCCCGGCAGGGAGCAGACGCCCGTCTCGCCGGCAGCGCTTTCCGTCACCACCGTGTAGCGTCCGCCAGTGATCGCGCAGTAGCGGCCGGCCGGCGTGACGTAGCCCGTCACGCGCAAGCCGTTCTTCGGGCATTCGCCGCGCAACAGCGCCCATTCCTCGCACTGGTAGTTGTCGGTGAAGACGCAGACGCCGTACTGGCCGCCGTCAGGGCGGCGATCGATCGTGAGCGTGCCGCCCTGCTTCACGCAATTCTGCGACGCCGGGTTGGCGAGCTGCGCCTGCGCCAAGGCCGGGGCGGATGCCAAGCAAGCGAGCAAACTGACACAAAGAGCCGCGATGGCGTTTCCAAGCGTCTGCATCATCTGAGCTCGAACGGATAGATCACCTTCCAGTCGCTCTTCATGTCGACGACCATCCAGTTGCGCCGTACCGCCTCGTCCCACGCCTTGTCGAGGCGTCCAATCGGCGAGTCGCGGTCGTAGGCATATTCGCGCACCGCATCAGTGTGATGCACCAGGCCCATGCAACGCAATCCATCGCCCGCCGCGGTCCATTCCAGCATCTGCTGGTCGCCGTCGGAGTTGCCGAAGGCGAAATAGGGACGCCGCCCGATGAAGCGGTTGATGCCCTCCGCCTTGCCGGCGAAGTCATCGACGAACTCCACCTTGGCCTCCTTCATCAACACCGGCTGGCCGGGCGCTTGCATCACGTATTTTGTGACACCCGAGGAGCCAACGACCTGCTCCGGCGGTATGCCGTAGGTCCGTTCGGTCCACGCCCGCATGAAATCGATGCTGCCGCCCGAGACGATGAAGGTCTTGAACTGGTTGGCGCGCAGATAGGCCAGCAGCTCGAGCATCGGCTGATAAACGAGATCGGCGTACGGACGCTTGAAACGCGGATGGCGCGCGGCGGCCAGCCAATCGAGCACGGTTCGCCTGAATTCCTCGGTGGTGCGACCGCTGTGGGTGGCCGCGATTATTTCCAGGAGGCCCTTCTCGCCCATCAGGGCGAGCTGGGCGCGGTCGTCCGCCAGTATGGAGCGGAACGGCTCGGTGGTGCGCCACTCGGGATGCCGCGCCACCGTCGCGCGCACGCGATCCGCGGCGAAGACCGTCTGGACGTACATCGGCTGCTCGGTCCACAGCGTGCCATCATTGTCGAAGGTGGCGATGCGCCCGGGCACCGGCACCCAGTCGCGGCTGCCGGGCGTGGTGGCGCGGATCACGAAATCGACGATGGATTGCTTGTTCGGTCCGTCGTTCCATGAAGGCAACGGATCGCCCTGCGCCAAGGCCGGCGTCACGCTGTGGAGCAGCGCCGCCGATGCCATGGCACCGATGAAAGATCGACGTCGCATTGCCCCTCCTCGAGCCACCGCCAACCGTAGCAGCAACAAGCGATGCACCGAAAGCAATTGCGCCACCGGTGCGTGCGCGGGCAGAGTGCCGACGACCATGGTCACGACAACTGGGCAACCCGACCAATCCGTCCAGCGTCTCCTGCCCTGGCTGGTCGCCGTGGCCTTCTTCATGCAGTCGCTCGACACCACGATCCTCAACACCGCGGTGCCGGCGATCGCGCGGGCGATGGACGTGACGCCGCTCAACGTGAAGTCGGTGCTGGCGAGCTATACGCTGAGCCTCGCGGTGTTCATCCCGGTGAGCGGCTGGATGGCCGACCGCTTCGGCACGCGCCGCGTGTTCGCCGCGGCCATCGGGCTGTTCACCCTGGGCTCGGTGCTGTGCGGCCTCGCGACCAGCCTCGAGACGCTGGTGGCCTGCCGCGTCGTGCAGGGCATGGGCGGCGCCATGATGATGCCGGTGGGCCGCCTGACGCTGGCCCGCGCCTTCGGCAAGGCTGAGCTGGTGCGCGTCATGAGCTTCGTCGCCATTCCGAGCCTGGTCGGCCCGATGGTGGGACCCGTGGCCGGCGGGCTGATCGTCACCTATCTCGACTGGCGCGGCGTGTTCTACGTCAATGTGCCGGTCGGCCTGCTCGGCCTCTATTTCGTGCAGCGCTACCTGCCCGACTTTCGCGAGCCGCAGGTCCATGCGCTCGACGTCGCGGGGCTGGTGCTGTTCGGCGCCGGCATCGGCCTCCTGTCCTACGTGCTGGAGGTGTTCGGCGATCACACGCATGGTCCTGCCGAGATCCTGCTGCTGCTGGCGGTCGCGGCGGCGCTGCTCGCGGGCTACGGCATCCGCGCCCTGCTGACGCCCTTTCCCCTGCTCGATCTCGGCCTGTTCCGGCTGCGCACCTTCCGCGCGGCGGTGAGCGGCGGCTTCTTCACCCGGCTCGGATTGGGCGGCATCCCGTTCCTGTTCCCGCTGCTCTACCAGATCGGGCTGGGCCTCTCGCCGGTCGTCTCGGGCCTGCTGGTGCTGCCGCAGGCGGTCGCCTCGATCGGGCTGAAGGCGTTCATGCCGGCGATCCTGGCGCGGCTCGGCTATCGCAACGTGCTGGTCGGCAACACCGTCGTGGTCGGCCTGATGATCATGTCGTTCGCGACCGTGGGCACCCACACGCCGATCTGGCTGATCGTGGGCCAAGCCTTCGTCCTGGGTTTCTTCACCTCCATGCAATACACCAGCATGAACACGCTGGTGTATGCCGACGTCTCGGCCGCACAAACCAGTGCGGCCAGCACCATCGCCTCCACCGGCCAGCAGCTCGCCATCAGCTTCGGCGTGGCGGGCGCCGCGCTGGTCGCCGCCATCTTCGTGCCGCCCGAGCTCCATTCGCATCCCGCCGCGATCGTGCACGGCGTGCAGCAGGCCTTCCTGGCGTTGGGTGTGCTCACGATCCTCTCGTCGGTCGTGTTCATGGAGCTCAGGGCCGATGACGGCGAGGGCATGAGCAACCACGACGCGGCCCATCACCGCCCGGACGAGCACTGACGGTTGATACCGACCTCGATCCGATACAGTGACAGCATTGCTTGCACGTCGGTCGAGCGACACAAGACATGGTATGATGGC
>WHTW01000151.1 GCA_009377525.1 Rhodospirillales bacterium | reverse complement strand
ACCCCCGGCGAACCTCCGCCTACGCAAGCATGCCAAACCTCTGACACCCTCGACCTTCCTTCCCTTCGTCTCTCAACTCCCAGACCTCAGTCCGACAGGCTGCTAGGCGTGCAGCGCCTCCCAGACGCGCTCGGGTGTGGCCGGCATATTAATATGCTTGCCGCCCAGCGCATCGGAGATCGCGTTCATCACCGAGGGCAGCGCGCCCGCGCAGCCCGCCTCGCCGCAGCCCTTGGCACCCAGCACGTTGGTCTTGGCCGGCACCGAGTGATGGTCCATGCGGAAGGACGGCGTGTCCGAGGCGCGCGGCAGGGCGTAGTCGGTGAAGCTGCCGGTCAGGAACTGGCCGTCCTCGCTGTAGACTGTGCGCTCGAACAGCGCCTGGCCAATGCCCTGCACCACGCCGCCATGGCTCTGGCCCTCGACCAGCAGCGGATTGATGACCGTGCCGAAGTCGTTGACCATGGTGTACTTCGCCACTTCGACCCAGCCGGTGTCGGGATCGATCTCGACCTCGGCGACATGCGCACCGTTGGGGAAGGCCGACGGCGCCGCCTCGTGGACATGGCTGACGTCGAGCGTGTCGGGCATGCCCTCGGGCACCTTCATGCCCGACCGCAGCCGCTCGGCCAGCTCCATGATGCCGATGCCGCGATCGGTGCCGACGATGGTGAAGCGGCCCAGCTGGAACTCGATGTCGGCCGCCGAGGCTTCCAGCGCCACGCCGGCGATCTGCTTGCCCTTGTCGATGACCTTGTCGGAGGCTTCGACGATCGCCGCCCCGCTCGCCATGATCGACTTCGACCCGCCGGTGCCGCCGCCCGCGATCAGGAGATCGCTGTCGCCCTGGATCAGCTTGATCCTGTGGAAGGGGATGCCGAGCTTCTCGGTCAGCACCTGGGCGAAGGCCGACCAGTGGCCCTGGCCGTAGTCGAGCGTGCCGGTGATGATGGTGACATCGCCGTTGGGCTCGAAGCGGATGCCGCCCATCTCCTTCATCGGCGGCGCCGTGACCTCGAGATAGTCGCCGATGCCGAGTCCACGCAGCTTGCCGCGCGCCTTGCTCTCGGCCTTGCGTGCCTCGAAGCCTGCGACGTCGGCGAACTTCAGCGCCTTGTCCAAAAGCGTCGTGAACTCGCCGCTGTCGTAGGTCGTGCCCGACGCGGTCTTGAAGGGCATCTCCTCGGGCTTGATGTGGTTGCGCTTGCGCAGCTCGATCTTGTCGATGCCCATCTCGCGCGCGGCCGTGTCGATCAGCCGCTCCATGAAGTAGTTGGCTTCGGGCCGTCCGGCGCCGCGATAGGCGCCGACCGGCGAGGTGTTGGTGAAGGCGACGTTGGTCGCGACCTCGATCAGCGGCGTGCGGTAGATGGCGGCGAGGTTGCGCGTGACGCCCATCGATCCCATCAGCGGGCCGACATTGGCGAGATAGGCGCCGACATTGGCGAAGCCGATCAGCCGCACGGCCAAAAACTTGCCGTCCTTGTCGAGTGCCAGCTCGGCGTCGAAGTCGTGGTCGCGGCCGTGCTGGTCGCTCAGGAAGGCGCCCGAGCGGTCGTCGGTCCATTTCACCGGACGACCGAGGATCTTCGAAGCATGGAACAGACCGGCATATTCCGGATAGGGCGAGCCCTTCATGCCGAACGAGCCGCCGACATTGCCGGTCAGGATGCGCATCTGGTTCGGCTTGATCTTGAGCAGGTCGGCCATCTGGTGTTTCAGGCCGAACGCGCCCTGGTTGCCGGCGCGCAACGTGTAGCGGTCGGTCTTGGTGTCGTACTCGGCCAGCGCCGAGCGCGGCTCCATGGCGCAGACCACGATGCGGTTGCTGACCAGCCGCAGCCGCGTGACGTGCGCGGCCTTGGCGAAGGCTTCGGCGACCTTGGCGCTATCGCCGTAGAGATAGTCGACACAGAGGTTGCCGGGCGCATCGTCGAACACCAGCGGGGCGCCGGGCTTGGTGGCCTCGCGCGCATCGGTGACGGCGGGCAGGGCCTCGATGTCGACCATCACGGCCTCGGCCGCATCCTTGGCCTGGGCCAGCGTTTCGGCGACGACGAAGGCCACCGGGTCGCCGACGAACCGCACCTTGTCGGCGGCAAGTGACGGACGCGTCGGCGTCTTCATCGGCGAGCCGTCGCGGTTCGGCACCGGGATCAGCGTCTTGAGCGGGCCGTAGTTCGCGAGGTCCGCGCCGGTCCATACGCCCAGCACGCCGGGCATGGTCTTGGCCTCGGCGGTGTCGATGCCCTTGATGACGCCGTGCGCCACCTGGCTGCGCACCATCGCGCACCAGGCCTGGTTGGGCAGGTTCATGTCGTCGGTGTAGCGGCCCTCGCCGCGTAGCAGGGTGGGATCCTCCTGCCGTGGCACGGGCTGGCCGATGCCGAATTTCATCAAATTGAGATCGTTCGCGGCCATTGGCGCGTTCATGGGCGGTCCGTCGAAAGGGGTTGGGAGGTAAGGCCACCATCATATCGTATCGACCGGGCTCTGCCGCCAGTGGGCAATGCAGGTCTCGTATCGCGGTTTGCCCGGTCTCTCGGCACTGGCACCCCGCAGGGACCGTGCCAACAATGACCATGCTGTCGTTACGGAGGTGTTTCGTTGTCCGCCATCGCCTGGGAACTGCCGGAGGACGTGTGCGCCGTGCGCGACGGCCTGCTCGATTTCGCACGCAAGGAGATCCTGCCGCGCCATGCGGCTCATCGCGACCTGTTCGAGGATCCGCGGCGGCTCTATCGCGAGGACGGGCGGTTTTCAGAGGCCCTGAAGGCGCTGATCGACGACGTGCGGCGTGTCTCCGCCAGGGCCGGCTACTATAACATGTGCGTGCCCGAATCCCTGGGCGGCGGCGGCCTGGGGCACCTTGCCTATTATATCGGCTGGGAGGCGCTGTTCCGGCTGTGCGGGCCGCAGAACTGGCTGATGCTCTATGTCGTCAGCCACTGGGCCTTCGGCCCGAGCCGGCTTCTCGAAAAACTAACCGACGAGGCGCGCGAGCTCATGCTGGCGCCGATGATGGCGGGCGAGGCGTCGATGTGCTTCGGCCTGTCCGAACCGGGTGCCGGCTCCGATGCGGCGGCGCTGGCAACGCGTGCCCGGCCAGACGGCAACGGCTGGCGCCTCACCGGCCGCAAGATCTGGACCTCCAATGCGCCTGTCGCCGACTACTGCATCGTCTTCGCCGTGACCGATCCCGAGCGCGCCGCGCAGCGTCGCGGCGGCATCAGCGCCTTCCTCGTGCCGACCGATTCGCCGGGCTTCGAGGTCCAGCAAATCATAAAACTGTTCGGCCACATCGGCGGCGATGAGGCCGAGCTGCGCCTGGAGGACGTGCGCGTCGAGCCGTGGCAGGTCGTGGGCGAGCTGCACCAGGGTTTTGCTGCCGCGCTCTACGGCGTGTCGCTCGGCCGTATCTACAACTCGGCGCGCGCCGTCGGCTACGGCCGCTGGGCACTCGAGCTCGCGCTGGAGTACGCCAAGACGCGCAAGGCCTTCGGCCAGCCGATCGCCGACTACCAAGGCGTCACTTTCCCGCTGGCCGAGAGCGCCACAGAGCTGCACGGTGCGCACCTCATGGGGCTGAACGCCGCTCTGCTGCTCGACCAGGGCGCGCCCGCCATCAAGGAGCTGTCGATGGCCAAGGCCTATTCGGTGCAGGTCGGCTACCGCGCCGTCGACCGCGCCATGCAGACCCACGGCGCCATGGGCTTCACCAACGAGGTCGGCCTGTATCATGCCTGGCACGCCTTGCGCATCGTCAACGTCGCCGACGGCACCAACGAGATCCTGAACCGCGGCATCGTGCAGCGCCTGCTCAAGGGCGATGTCGAGCTTTGAGCATTGTGATAGGCATAGGCCATGTCGAACCTCGATCCCGTCACGCTGACCGTCATCCAGAACGGCCTGATCCAGGTCTGCAACGAGATGGACTTGGCCTTCGTGCGCGCGGCCTTCTCGCCCGTGATCTCGGAGGGCATGGACCGGTCGGACGGCATCTATGACGCCGACGACGGTGCGCTGATCGCCCAGGGCGAGCTCGGCCTGCCCGTGTTCGTCGGCACCATGCAGTTCTCGACCCGGGCGGTGATCGAGCGCGTGAAGAGCCATTACGCCGGCAAGGTCGATCCGGGTGACGTTTTCATCGTCAACGATCCCTATCTCGGCGGCACGCATTTGATGGACGTGCGGTTCGTGAAGCCCTTCTTCTACAAGGGCGACGTGTTCGCCTGGCTGGCTAACACCGGTCACTGGCCCGACGTCGGCGGCATGGTGCCGGGCGGCTTCTCGGCCAGCGCGACGGAGGTCGAGCAGGAAGGCCTGCGCCTGCCGCCGGTGAAATTCTTCAAGAAGGGCGAGATGGACCAGGAGATCCTGTCGATCATCCTGTCCAACATCCGCATCGCCGACCAGCGCATCGGCGACATCAAGGCACAGGCCGCAGCGCTCACCACGGGCGAGCAGCGGCTGACCGCCCTGATCGACCGTTATGGTGCGGGAACCGTGCGCCAGGCGATCGCCGAGATGCGCCATCGCGCCGAGCGCCAGATGCGCACCGAGATCGCCGCCATCCCCGACGGCGTCTACGAGGGTACCTCGCAGGTCGACAGCGACGGCGTGGTAGACGAGCCGCTCACCATCAGGATGAAGGTCACCAAGAAGGGCGAGGATCTCACCTTCGACATGGCGGGCTCCAGCCCGCCCTGCCGCGGGCCGATGAACAGCGTCATCGCCACCACCAAGTCGGCGATCTACCTGGCGGTGAAGCACATCTTCCCCGATGTGCCGATCAATGCCGGCACCTTCGAGCCGCTGAACATCGTCGAGCCCGAGGGCACGTTCCTCTACGCCAGGTATCCGCGGCCGGTGTCGGGTTGCGCCGCCGAGGTGAGCCAGCGCATCGCCGAGGCGGTGTTCGCGGCCCTTACCAAGGCGATTCCCAATCTTCTGTTCGCCGCACCCGCTGGCACCTCGGGCAATCTCGGCGTCGGCGGCTTCGATCCCGAGCGCAACCGCAACTACATTATGTATCTCTTCACCGGCGGCGGTTACGGCGGTTTCCTGGGCGGCGATGGCCTCAGCAACGGCTGTTCGACCATCGGTATCTCCAAGATGCCGCCGGTCGAGGTGCTGGAGCAGTTCTATCCCGTGTTGTTCGAGGAGTTCTCGCTGCGCGAGGGCTCGGGCGGCGCTGGCGAGTTCCGCGGCGGCTTCGGCATCAACTACGCCATAAAACTCCGACGCGGCGAGGCGCGCGTCTCCATGGTGATGGACCATGGCCGCACCGGTCCGCAGGGCGTCCTGGGCGGCAAGGATGGTGGCACCAACACGGTCGAGGTGAGCCGGAACGGCCAAACCTATCGGCCGCCGCATCTCTCCAAGGATCAGGACATCCAGATCGGTGTCGGCGACGTGGTGCGCGTGTCGACGCCGGGCGGCGGTGGCTTCGGCGATCCGGCCAAGCGCGATCCGGCGGCCATCGCCCGCGACGTGGCGCGCGGCTACTACGGCGAGGCCGAGGCGCGCGGGAAATTCGGCGCGCAATGACGCTTTCCAGGCGTGTATTGGTCATGTTGCCTGCAGCGATGGCCGCGGGTGGCGCTGCCGCGCAATCGACCTGGTACGCCGTGCGCGGCCCCGATCATTCCTTCATCGTCGATATGCCTGGCGAGCCCGTCTACAAGGTGATCGACACGCGATCCGCCGGCGGCACTGCCTTCGCCTATCATTCCTACAGTCTTGAATATCGCCGCCTCTCGTTCGTGGCGCAGACGGCACTCTATCCCGCCGATGTCGACGTGCGACAGCCCAGGCTCAACCTGCAATCCGTGCTCGATGACCGCGCGCAGCGGCTGGCCGGCGGCAAGTGGACCAGCGTCGACTGGCGCGACGTGCAGGGCGCGCCGGCCGCCGAATCGGTCGGCTCGGTGCAGGGCGGCAGCGTGCTGCGGCAGCTCGTGGTCCTCAAGGGGCGGCGCTACCTGTCGCTTGCCTATCTGGCGCCGGCCGACGCGCTGCGCACGCCGGAAGCCGATCGCTTCTTCAAGTCGCTGAGGTTGGGCGCATGAGCAAGCCGCGTATCCACGTCCTGGCCCTGGGCGGCACCATCGCCACGCAGCCCGATGCCGGCGGCGTCATGCAGATGGGCGCCGGCGCCGACGATCTGGTGAAGGCGGTACCGCTGCTCGGCACGCTGGCCGACATCGAGGCCGAGACGGTGTCGCGCGTCGGCAGCCATTCGCTCTCCTTCGACCAGATCCACGCGCTCGCCGCGAAGATCGCGGCCGTGGCGGCCGACGGCGTGATCGTCACGCAGGGCACCGACACGCTGGAGGAGACGGCCTTCCTGCTCGACCTGCTGGTCGGGCGCGACATTCCGGTGATCGTGACGGCGGCGATGCGCAATCCCGCGCTCACCTCGGCCGATGGTCCCGGCAACCTGCTGGCGGCCGTGCGCGTGGCCTGCGATCCATGGGTACGCGCCCATGCCAAGGCGTTGGGCGTCATGGCGGTGATGCTCGACGAGGTCTACGCCGCCGCAGACGTGATCAAGGCGCACCCCACGCGGCTCGATGCCTTCGCCTCGCCGCAGGCCGGGCCGGTCGCCGCCCTGGTCGAGGACCGTGTGGTGCCGCTCAGCCTGCCGGTACGCGATGCGATAGAGGCGGCGCGCCGCAGGCTCGGCAGAGCGGTCGGCGTCGTCCAGCCGGTGGCGTTGCTGTGGATGGGGCTCGACGAGCCCGGCCATCTCATCGAGGCGATGCTGCGGGCGCCCGATCGGCTGGGCTATCGCGGCGTTGTGGTCGGCGCGATGGGCGGCGGCCACGTGCCCGAACGCCTGTCCGACCTGATGGGACGCCTTGCCGCAGCGATGCCCACGGTCGTTTCGTCGCGCGCCGGTGGCGGGCCGATGCTGCGTCATACCTATGGTGGGCCGACCTCGGAGATCGCCTTGCGCAAGCTGGGCCTGATCTGGGGCGGCCGCCTGCATCCGCTCAAGGCGCGCGTGCTGCTGGAGACGTGCCTGCGGGCTGGGCTGGGCCGCGACACCATTGCCAATGTGTTCGATGCCTTCGGCTAGGGTAGAATATCCATCGAGGTGATCGCCATGCTCGAAGCCTTCGATGCAACGCTGCTTGCCCGGCTGCAGTTCGCTTTCACCGTATCGTTCCATTTCATCTTCCCGTCGTTCACGATCGGGCTTGCAAGCTATCTCGCCGTGCTCGAGGCGCTATGGCTGTGGACCGGCCGCTCGGTCTATCTCGACCTGTTCAAGTACTGGCTGAAAATCTTCGCGCTCAGCTTCGGCATGGGCGTGGTGTCGGGCATCGTCATGTCCTACCAGTTCGGCACCAACTGGTCGGTGTTCTCCGACAAGGCCGGACCGGTGATCGGGCCGCTGATGGCCTACGAGGTGCTGACGGCGTTCTTCCTCGAGGCGGGGTTCCTCGGCGTCATGCTGTTCGGCATGAACCGCGTGGGCAGGACCCTGCATTTCGTGGCCACGCTCGCGGTCGCGATCGGCACGTTCATCTCGGCGTTCTGGATCCTGTCGGCCAATAGCTGGATGCAGACGCCCACGGGCTACACCATGGCCGCCAACGGCCAGTTCCTGCCGGCCGATTGGCTCGCCATCATCTTCAATCCGTCGTTCCCTTATCGACTGGTCCACACGGTCTTTGCCGCCTACCTGACGACGGCCCTGGTGGTCGGCGCGGTCGGTGCCTGGCATCTGCTGCGCGAGCGCACCAACGAGGGCGCGCGCACCATGTTCTCCATGGCCATGGGCATGATCACGGTGGTGGCACCCCTGCAGATCCTGGCAGGCGACCAGCACGGGCTGAACACGCTGGAGCATCAGCCGGTCAAGGTCATGGCCATGGAAGGCCATTTCAAGAGCTACGACGACGGCGCGCCCCTGGTGCTGTTCGCCTGGCCCGATCAGGCCGAGGCCAAGAACCTCTACGCCGTGGAGATTCCCAAAGGCTCGTCGCTGATCCTGAAGCACTCGCTCGATGCGCCGCTCAAGGGCCTCGACACGGTCGACCGCAAGGACTGGCCGCCGGTGGCGATCGTGTTCTGGGCGTTTCGCATCATGGTCGGCATGGGCATGCTGATGCTGCTGCTGGCGGTGGTGAGCCTGTGGGCCAGGGTGCGGCGCCGCCTCTACGACTGGCCGTTGCTGCATCGCTTTGCGATCGCCATGGGGCCGGCGGGCTTCGTTGCCGTGATCGCGGGCTGGGTGACGACCGAGGTCGGCCGTCAGCCCTTCACGGTGCACGGCCTGCTGCGCACCGCCGATTCGGTCTCGCCATTGCAGGCGCCGGCCGTCGCCATCTCCCTGCTGGCCTTCATCGTCGTCTACTTCATCGTGTTCGGCGCCGGCGTCTTCTACATCCTGCGCCTGATGAGCCATTCGCCGCATCGTGGCGAGGAGGGACCGGAACGCGGCCAGCCGGTGCGCGCCGCCGGCATCACGCCCTCGCCGGCGGTTTCCGGATCCATCGCGACACCGGGCGGAGGGAACTGATCATGCTCGCCTTCGACCTGCCCACCATCTGGGCCTTCATCATCGCCTTCGCGATCTTCGCCTATGTCGTGATGGACGGCTTCGACCTCGGCATCGGCATCCTGTTCTCGCGCATCCCCGCCGGCCACGAGCGCGACACGGCGATGAACAGCATCGCCCCGGTATGGGACGGCAACGAGACCTGGCTGGTGCTGGGCGGCGGCGGCCTTCTGGCGGCCTTCCCGCTGGCCTACGGGACCATCCTGTCGGCGCTCTATGCGCCGATCGTCGCCATGCTGCTGGCGCTGATCTTTCGCGGCGTCGCCTTCGAGTTTCGCTGGCGCGACCCTGGCCATCGCCCGTGGTGGGATTTCGCCTTCAGCGTCGGCTCGATCATGGCGGCCTTTGCGCAGGGCGTCACCCTCGGCGCACTGCTGCAGGGCATCGCCGTGGAGAACCGCACCTATGCCGGCGGCTGGTTCGACTGGCTGACGCCATTCAGTGCGTTGGTCGGCGTATGCCTGATCGTCGGCTACGCGCTCCTGGGTGCCACCTGGCTGATCATGAAAAGCGAGGGCACGCTGCAGGTGCGCTGCTATCGCATGGCGTTCGGCCTCGGCATCGGCACCATCCTGGCAATCGCCGCAGTGAGCGCCGCGACGCCATTTCTGAGCGATGTCTACTGGCAGCGCTGGTTCGCCTGGCCGCAGGTGCTGTTCACCGCGCAGGTGCCGCTGCTGGTGACCATCGCTGCGGTGGTCTTCTTCGCGAGCCTGGTGCGCCGGCACCACTACACGCCGTTCCTGATGACCCTGCTGATCTTCACCCTCAGCCTGGCCGGGCTCGGCATCAGCCTGTTCCCCTATGTCGTGCCGCCGAAGATATCGATCTGGGACGCCGCCGCGCCGGCCGCCAGCCTGAAGTTCATGCTGCCCGGCGCGCTGGTGATGGTGCCGATCATCCTCGCCTACACCGGCTATTCCTACTGGGTGTTCCGCGGCAAGACCGGGCATGAGGGCTATCACTGATGCCCGCGCCGCGGCAGTGGCTGTGGTTCGTCGGCCTGTGGGCCGCCGGCGTCGGCGTGACGGCGCTGGTCGGCTACGCGATCAAGCTCTGGCTGAAGGCGTGATGTCTTGCCGGACCGCGGGCCTCCAACGCTCATAGTCTTCCGGACCGCGAGCCTCCGGCTCGCTCAAGCTCATGAGCGCGCCAGAGGCGCGCGGTCCGGAAGACGAAGAGCATGAGCGTGATGAGCTTAATCGACCTACGGTCGATTAAGCGTTGGAGGCCCGCGGTCCGACAAGAGACCTAGGTCATCCGCCGCAGCGGCCGGCAGTTGAAGGCGATCGGCCTCGCAGTGCCGCTCTCGCGCAACGATGCAAGATCGTCGCGGCCGACCCATTCGTTTGCCGTATCGACATAGCGGAAGCCGCCGTCGGCCGGCTGGTACTCCATGCGCCAGGTCCGGCCGTCCAGGGTCACCGAGGCGCGGTTCTTGGCGTAGACCACGCTCACTTCCTTGCGGCCCTCGCAGAGATAGGCGATGCCGGATGGCGTCGGATCGTCCGGCGCGGGCCGGGGAATGAAGGTTGTGACCGGCTGCTGCTCCTTGGTGCAGCCGGCAAGCAGCAGGATCGCCACAATCGACAGGCGCTTCATCATGCGCTTACCCTCCCGCCGACACTATAGCGACGGAAGGGGATGGAATGCCACAGATCAAGCTCCGCGACGGCGCCGAGCTCTATTACGAGCAGCACGGCAACGGGCCGCCCCTGTTCCTGGTCGCGGGGCTGGGCGGCGATGGCCGCTTCTGGGGCGCCAATGTCGCGGGGCTCGCCAAGCAATTCACCGTCATCGTGCACGATCATCGCGGCACGGGACGCAGCACGCTCTCGCGCATCAACTATTCCGTCGCGCAGATGGCCGATGACGCCCTCCAGCTCATGGATGCCCTGGGCTACGCCAAGGTCCATTGGTGCGGTCATTCGACCGGCGGCGCCATGGGTCAGGTGCTGGCCATCGAACAACCCGATCGCATCGATCGTCTGGTGCTGAGCGCCACCTGGGCCAGGACCGATGCGTTCTTTCGTCGCCTGTTCGAGGTGCGGTCGATGATGCTGCGCGAGCTGGGGCCGGTGGCCTACATGAAGGGTAATGCGCTCGCCCTGCACATGCCGTCGTGGATCCGCGATCATGACGACGACCTGGCGGCGCTGGAGGCCAAGGCGAACGAGACGATCCCGGTGCCGGAGATCGTGCTGTCGCGCATCGCCGCCATCGTGGCCCACGACCGGCGCGACCAGCTCCAGAAGGTGCTCGCCCGCACGCTCGCCATCTGCACCCGCGACGACACCGTGACCCCGCTCTATTTCACCGAGGAGCTGGTGCGCCTGATTCCCGGCGCCCGGGCCTATATCCTGCCCGATGGCGGCCATATGTATCCGAACGTGCATGGCGCCGAGTTTCGTCGTGTAATGATGTCCTTCCTTCTGGAGTCCTGACAGCCACATGAAGATCGAACCCAAGATTGCCGCCGCCTCCGCCGAGCTCACCGCCGTCCGGCGCGACATCCACGCCCATCCCGAGCTCGGCTTCGAGGAGGAGCGGACCTCGAAGATCGTGGCCACCAAGCTCAAGGAATGGGGCTGCGAGGTCACGACCGGCATCGGCAAGACCGGCGTGGTCGGCACCATCCGCGTCGGCAACAACCCGCGCGCCATCGGGCTGCGCGCGGACATGGATGCGCTGCCGATGGACGAGCACAACACATTCGACCACAGGAGCCGCCATCAGGGCCGCATGCACGCCTGCGGCCACGACGGTCACACGACGATGCTGCTGGGCGCCGCCAAGTACCTGTCGGCCACCCGCAACTTCGACGGCACGGTGCACTTCATCTTCCAGCCGGCCGAGGAGGGCCGCGGCGGCGCCGAGGCCATGGTCAAGGACGGCCTGTTCGAGAAGTTCCCCTGCGAGCAGATCTTCGGCATGCACAACAGGCCCAAGCTCGATGTCGGCAAGTTCGCCATCCGCTCGGGTCCGCAGATGGCGGGCGGCGGCCTGTTCGACATCAAGATCACCGGCAAGGGCGCGCACGGTGCGCGGCCCGAGACCGGCGTCGACCCGGTGATCATCGCCACCCAGATCATCTCCGCCCTGCAGAGCGTGGTGTCGCGCAACGTGGCGCCGCTCGATTCGGCGGTGATCTCGGTCACCCAGATGCACGCCGGCGACGCCTACAACGTCATCCCGCAGGAGGCCGTCCTGCGCGGCACCATCCGCGCCTTCCGCAAGGAGACCATGGCGCTGGTCAAGGAGCGCATCGAGACCATCTCCAGGGGCATCGCCCAGACGCTGGGCGGCAAGGCCGAGCCCGACGTGCGCGTGGTCTTCCCGCCGCTGGTCAACGACCGGGACTCGGTGAAGTTCATCGCCGACGTCGCCGCCGAGATCGTCGGCGATGAGAACATGAACCGCGAGGGCCCGTACGTCATGGCCTCGGAGGACTTCTCCTACATGCTGGAGAAGGTCCCGGGTGCGTTCATCAACATCGGCAACGGCGGCGGCGAAGGCGGCTGCGAGGTCCACAATCCAGGCTACGACTTCAACGACGAGATCATCACGCTCGGCGCCACGCTGTGGTCGCGCGTCGTCGAGAAGAAGCTGGCCAAGGACGCACGGTAGGCCATGAGCGACGCCACGGAGTCCAAGCTGGGAGGCATAGGGCGCTGGCTGCTGCGCGACCTGCCGTATGCAGCCATGCTGGTGCTTGCCGTGGGGGGAATCGTCCTGACCAGCTTCCGCGGACCCACGACCTACTTCTATTGGATGGCGCTGGCGCCGCTCTATGCGCTGATCGTCATCGCGTCGGGCTGGCGCCAGCTCGAGACGGGAGCGGAGCGGATGCGGCTGGTGGTGACCCAGGTCTTGCACTGGGCCGCCTTTCTGGGCGCGATGTGGCTGATGTTCCTTCCCGAGGTGGGTGGCGTGGTCAACCTCAACGCCACCAGCCTGACCCTGCTGATCCTGCTGGCGTTGGGCACCTTCGTCGCCGGCGTGCATGCCGCGGTGTGGCGGATCAGCGCCGTCGGTGTCTTTCTCGCGCTGTCGGTGCCGGCGGTGGCCTGGGTCCAGGAATCGGCCATGCTGCTGCTCGTCGGTGCGGCGATGCTGATCCTGGTCGGCGCGGCATTCTGGTGGATGTGGCGGCGCGAAAGCCGGCTGTGAGCACGCCCACTCAGCCAATGAGCATCCTCCTGTGGAGCGACCATGTCAGCCCCTATGCCTTCGTCGCGGGCGATCCACATCCCTGGCGTCAGGTGCGCTGCAGCTACATGGACGCCCGCCGCTTCGCCAACAAACAGGGCTTGACGCTGAAGGGCCCTCCCGAAGATGGCGACGCCGTGGCAGTGCTGTTGATTGAAGCCGGCGCGCCGGCGGGCTTCGCTGCGTTCCTCGCGGGCGAGGGCGGCGCGGCACATGACCGTCTGCGCAACGAGGCCGATGCCTCGGGCGTTTTCGGAGTGCCGACCTTCGTTTTTGAAGGCGAGCTGTTCTGGGGCGGCGACCGGATCGGCCTGTTGCGCGAGCGACCGGACGAGAAGGGGTGAAGCGCCGCCTCGTCTGAGTGCAGGAGGCGTCGATGACCAAGCAGGTGATGAAGCCCAGGCGCAAGGCCAAGCTGCCCCAGGCACCGCCCATGGAGCCGCGCCACAAGCGCACCCTGATCGTGGTTGCGGACGGCGCGCGCGCCCGCTTCTTCGAGCCGCGACATGATGCCCACACGCTCATTCCTGCCAGCCAAGCCGACATGATCTCGCCGGAAAGCCGGCTGCAGAACCAGGAGATCGATTCCGACAAGCCCGGCCGCGGCTTCCGCTCGGCGGACGCCAGCACGCATCGCCACGCCTTCGAGCCACCGCACGATCCGCACAAGCTCGAGAAACACAACTTCACGGCCGAGCTGGCGCGAGCCCTGGACGGGCTCTGCGGCCAATACGATCGGCTGGTCGTGGTCGCGCCGCCGCGCAGCCTGGGCGAGCTGGACACTCTTTTGACGCCGCAGGTGAAGAAAAGGGTGAGCCATCGGGTCGCGAAGGATCTGACGAGCGCCAGCCCTCATGACTTGTGGCGTGCCCTGGAGAAAGTGCTGCCGGGGCCTGTGCTGGCCTAGACGACCTCAGTCCGGCTGATCGAGCGTGCGGTTGACGCGCTTGTGCAGCGACTTCACCTCCTGCCGCATGACCTTGGCGCGATCTTGCAGGCGACGTCGCGCGCGCCGGAAGGCGTCGCTGACGGCGAACTGCGCATCGGAAAAACGTTCATCGAGGCCGGGCGTGCGATCGATGTCGACCGTGGTGCCGCCCGGCATCTTGATGTGAACGGTGACCTCGTAGAGGCCGCTGCTGCGATGATTGCCGTCGGGTACCTTGAACACGACATGGCAGGCGGTCATGCGACCGAAGAATTGCTCGAGATGATCGGCCTGCTCTTCGATCAGTCGCCGGATGGCGTCGCTGGAGGGAGTGTTCTGAAAGGTGATCCTGAGCGGCGTATGCATGCGGTCCCTCCTTCGTTCTGCCATTCATGTAGGAACGCGAGGCGCTGGGACCAAGTTGCAGACGCTAAGGGGCTCGTGCCGGCAGGCCTTGGTCCGCGAGATAGGCTTCGAGCGTAGCACTCCAGAGCGACGGTGCCGAGCCAATCTGATGGCCGGTCAAGCCTTCCGGTGGCGGATAAGCGTGAAAAGCGCCTTTGCCGCCGGCTTGCTGGAAGGCGGTGAAGTTGGCGCGGCTGTGCTCCAGCGCATAAAACGGATCCTTGTCGCCATAGAGCCAGATCGACAGCCGCCCATACGTGGCGCCGCGCTTGAACAGCGCCTGGTTGAGGCTGGCTGCGGTCGAGCAGCGTGTGCCCTGCCAACCGCCGACAAGTTGACGACGGCGCGCGGGACGGCCGGCTGGCGGCCGCTCCAGGCGACGGAAAGGATGCCGCCGCGCGACTGGCCGCCGACGGCGATCCTGCTGCGATCGACAAAGGACTGCGCCAGCATAGGCGGCGTGATGGCGTCGAGATCGCGCAGGGCGCGATCGGCGCCGGCCAGCGACAGCGCCGCCTCGCAGGTGTAGCCGCGCGAACGATCGGGGGCAAAGCCCTCGTCGTAGAGTCCTTCGGAGCCGCCGCGGCCGCGTCGCGAAGGCGCGACAACCGCCCAGCCGCGCGCCGTGAACCACTGCGCCTGGATCCTGGGATCGTAGGGTCGACCGAACAGCACAGGCTCGGTGCCGCGTCCGGTCGATCCGTGATGGAAGATCAACGTGGGGAAGGGGCCGGGGCATTCCGGCTTGTAGGTGATGGTGGCGAGCTTGACGGTCTCGCCGTCGATGTGACCGGCACCATCGCCCGCTCCTGCGCCGCGGCCGGAAACGTCGCGGCGAGCAGACCTATGAAAACGAGGAGCGGATTTAGTCGCCCGCGGCGACCGCGGTGGTGCGGCCGGCGGGCTCCCGACGCACGACGCGATGCGTCACCATGCGATGGTGCAAGGCGCGGATGGTGTCGCTTCCCCGGCTGAGGCAGAGCCATGGAAACAGACCGTGCACGAAACAGGCGAACGCGCCAACCAGCATGCTGCCGCCGAAGCCGAAGGCCGAGCCCAGGTGCCGGAGGTAGGTCTCGTTGACCGAGGCGGGATGATCGGTGAAGCGGTGAAACATATGAGGATTCTAGACGCCGGAGCGGAAAACGGCTTGCTAACTTTGCGCTGCCTGCGGCTAATTGGAGAAACCCATTCCAAGGAACCGGCGATGGCCGCAAAAATGACACTGGATTCGTTCGACAAGAAGATACTGGATTGCCTGCAGGACAACGCCGACATGGCCCTGGCCGAGATCGCCCGGCGGGTCGGCCTGTCGACCACGCCGTGTTGGCGGCGCATCAACCGCCTGCAGGAGGCCGGCATCATCCGCGCCCGCGTGGCATTGCTCGAGCGCAAGGCGGTCAATGCCGGCGTCACGGTGTTCGTGGCCGTGCGTACCGCCCAGCACAATGCGCAATGGCTCGGCCGCTTCGCCAAGGCGATAGCCTCGTTTCCCGAGGTCATGGACTGCTACCGCATGAGCGGCGAGATCGACTACCTGATCCGCCTGGCGCTGCCCGACATCGAGGCCTACGACGCCTTCTACAAGCGCCTGATCGCCAAGATCGAGTTGAGCGACGTCACCTCCATGTTCGCCATGGAGGAGATCAAGTCGACCACGCGCCTGCCGCTGAACTATCTGCCCTGATCCACTCATGCTCCTCTCCCCCTAGCGGGCCCGCTAGGGGGAGAGGAACATGACTCTGCTGTCGCTATGCGAGTGCCGCAGGCCTCAAGACTGGCGTGGTCCGTATGGCGCCTCTAGGATCGCTGCCGTCCGATTTCGACCGCAGGGGAAACGATGACCACGGGCCCGAACACTAGCAAGAACCGCAAGAAGGTGCTGATCGTCGGCCGCATGCCGCAGGCCGGCATCGACGTCCTGAAGAAGCGTGACGACGTCGACTACGAGATCCTGACCGACGACACCGTGCCGTCGCTGCATCCCAAGCTCAAGGACGCCAATGCCGTCACGCTGGGCGCCACGCCGTTCCGCCAGGCCGAGCTCGATGCCGCACCAGCCATGATGGTGGTGGCCCGCCTGGGCGTCGGCTTCGATGCCGTCGAGATCCCCGCGCTGAACAAGCGAAAGATCCCGCTGATGACCACCGGCATCGCCAACTCGGTATCGGTGGCCGAGCACGCCATGTACATGCTGCTGGCGTCGGCGCGGCTTTCCCGCAAGCACGACCGCTTCGTGCGCGAGAACACCTGGGGACAGCGCCTGTCGGACCTGCCGGCCGATCTTGCCGGCAAGTCGATCCTGGTGGTCGGCATGGGCCGCATCGGTTCGCGCACGGTCAAGCGTTGCGTGGCCTTCGAGATGGATGTCCACGTGCTCGACCCCAACATCTCCGAAACCGACATCAAAAAGGCCGGCGCCACCAAGGTCGCCGACCTCAAGGCGATCCTGCCCAAGGTCGATTTCGTCTCGGTGCACTGCCCCAAGGCGCCCGAGACGGTGAACATGTTCAACGCCGAGACGATCGGGCTGATGAAGCCTGACGCCTTCCTGGTGAACACCGCGCGCGGCGGCATCGTCAACGAGGAGGCGCTCTGCACGGCGCTGACCAGCGGCAAGCTGCGCGGCGCCGGCCTCGACGTGCTCGACCGCGAGCCGCCCGATCCCAAGCACAAGCTGTTCGGCCTGGAGAACGTGATCTTCAGCCCGCACATGGCCGGCGTCACCAAGGAGGCCAGCGACCGCATGGCCGCGACCGCGATCGAGAACATCCTGAGCGTGTTCGACGGCCATCCGAACGCGGCGAACGTGGTGAACAAGGAAGTGTTGGGCTGAGCGCCATGCGTGCGATTGGAAACTCCTCATATTCCTCTCCCCCTTGGGGGCCCTTGGGGGGAGAGGTTAGGTGAGGGGGTTCAACGCGAAGGCTGTCTCCTGCATCACCCCCTCACCCAGCCTCTCCCCCTTTGGGCTAGGGGATTCACACATTTTGAGGCAGCTGGCGAGCGAGAAGGAACCCGGCAGCATGTTGGGTGAAGTCGTGCCATCCAATGCCCATGGTCTTGGGGCCGGGCGGCTTGTAGTAGCAGTTCCAGCCGCCCATGCGCGCCACAATCCAGGCCAGCCAGCCCAGCGAGCGTGGCGGATGAGGGTTCTGCTGGCGCACCGTTTTGCCTTCGAGCGTCGGGCCGATCGCCAGCGCCGCCTCGATCATCGGCTCGTCGGCAACGTCGAGAGCCGGCCGTTTGCTGCCATCGCGCGCGTCAACCAGTTGCAGAATACGCACCGCCGCCGCCAGCCCCAGGGCCGCCAGCTTCAGCAACTTGGTGCCGTTCTGCATCTGCACTTCCGGCAGCTTCAAGCCGTCGCTCTTGAGCGCTCGGAACACCTGCTCGATCCGCCAGCGCAAGCGATAGAACTGGATGATCTCGTCGGCTTGCTCGGCCGTGTCGGCCGGCAGGGTGCTCAGCAGCCGCCAGTGCACGGGCGTTACTCCCTTCGGCGCCCCGACTTCGCGGGCTTCCACCAGCGTCAGCTCAAGCTCGGCAGGATCGCCGGGATCGGCTGTCTTGGGCCGCTTCAGACGAACCACTCCGGCACGCACTTGCAACGTCGCCGTCCGCCGCTTCTCGCCCGGCCGTCGTGCTTCCAGTTCGACAGCCGTCGTCTTCAACACGCGCCACCGGGCGGCCTCCTCAAACAGCTTGCCACCGTCCTCCAGCGCCCGGTCCTGCGCCGCTCGTA
>WHTW01000150.1:17652-17866 GCA_009377525.1 Rhodospirillales bacterium | reverse complement strand
ACTTTGATGCTGTTCTCGACCGGCTCGAACGAAATCCAGCAATTGCGCTGAAAAAGCTCGCTTGGTCGCGTCTTCAACCCGCTGTCGTTGAAGCCCTGGTCATCGAAATGCCGGTCCATCCGATCCAGCCACGGTGCAATCCAGCCGCCACCGGACTCGAGGAAGCCGATACGGATCTTCGGATGGCGTTCACAGACGCCGCCCCAGATCACGC
>WHTW01000150.1:0-17629 GCA_009377525.1 Rhodospirillales bacterium | reverse complement strand
AGCATCATCTCCATAGTATGTGAGATGATGTGCCGTGCACCGCGGCCTTCGAAACGGTCGACGCCAACGGTCGGCATGCCGCTGCTCGCCCCTTCGTGAAAGCCGATCGAAAAATCGAGATCCTCCGCCGCAGCCCAAAACGGCTCATAATCCGGATGATGAATCACCTTCTCGTTATAGGGATTCGGCCGTATGAAACCGCCCCGCATGCCTAGCTCCTTGCGGGCGAACGTCATCTCCTTGATCGTCAGATCGACATCTTGCAGCGGCAACATCGCCACGCCGAACAGACGGTCGGGATAGGGCTTGCAGTAATCGGCCAGCCAACGGTTGTAGGCACGGCACGTCGCGGCGGCGAGTTTCGGATCGTGTATGGCGCCTGAGAACAGGCCGAGACTGGGATAGAGGAAGGCGGCATCGATACCGTCGGCATCCATGTCGGGGATTCGCTTGTGCGGATCGAAGCCGCCTGGTTTGCCGTCCTTGTAGGCCATTGTATCGGCCTCGACCACGCCCTGGCGGGCGCCAACTGCGCCAATCCGGCCGATGCCGCGCTGGCCGTCGCCAACGGCCTGCTCCTCGATAACGAGGCGCTCTTTGCCGTTTTCGCCTTTCATTATTCGCGGCGCCCTGTTGCGAAAAGCAGGGTCGATGTAATTCTCCCAGAGATCGAGTGGCTCGAGAATGTGGCCGTCGGCATCGATGACGTTATAAACGCGTCCCATGGCTCTGCTCCTTTTGAGTTAGAAAGCGCAGGCTAAAGAACTGACCGAACAACCCAGAAATAGTCCCCTTTGTCCTCGACCGCATCTGCACACACTTGTGGTCAGCCGCCTCGGGACACAGGTGTTAGCAGGGTGCCGCAGAATCGCATCATGTCCGCGTTTTCGCGCCTAAAGAGGGGCGAGTTCCGGAAGGCCTTCTTCCTTGCGGACGTCGTTGATGATCTGCAGCACCCGCTCACGGTACGGCCGGTACTGCACACCGAATTCCGAAACCAGCCGGGTATTGTCGATCAGATAGTTGCCCGAGAGTTCCCGGCCGCCCGTCTCCTTGTCGAAGCTGATCCGCGCATCGGGCAGGTAGCCGCGTACGATGTCGGCAAGATCGCCCAGGCTGATCGCTTGGCCGCCGGAGTTGTAAACCCAGTGTTGCGGCTTGTCGGTCATGATCACGCGGGCAAAGATCTCGGCGATTTCGTCGACATGAATCGGGCAGCGCATTGCGTCTCTGTAAGGGAACTTCACCGGCTTGCCGCGCGCCGGGTTGGTGATACAGAACACATGATCGACCGAGCCGACGATCTTGTCTGGCCCAGTCACGTTGGCTGGCCGGATCGCAGTGATCTCCATGCCATGCTTCTCGCGGTAGTCCTGCGCCTGCCACTCGTTGAAGATCTTGTGCATCGCGTATTGCACGTGGCCATGGCGAAAATCGTCCTCCGTTACCATACGGTCGCCGTGGAATTTCTGTTCGCCGCTGACCGCCAGCGAGCTGGCATAGGCAACACGGCTGCAGCCGACGAGGCGCGCTGCCTCGAACACGTTGTCCATTCCGAGGATGTTGAGCTTGAAGGCAACCCGAGGCTGGTGCTCGCTGCCAATCCAGTAGGCGAGGTTGATGGCCCGGTGGGGCTTCGCCGCGGTCATCGCCGCCATGACGTCATCGAACTGACTGACATCGCCCCGCACCACCTTCACCTGATTGCCAAGGTGGCCGAAATCGGCGGTCTGCGGGTTGATATCCATGCAGACAATCTCTTCGCCGCGTTGCGCCAGGAGCGGAACGAGCCGTCGCCCGATAAACCCAGTGCCGCCGGCGATAAAGGTGGTCATGGCTGCCCCTCCCGTATGGCCTTCACAAAAACAGCGCCGAAGATCAGTCTTGATTGGGGTCCGATCAGCCCCGTATTCCGATAGCTGTGTGGCCTGCTTCTCCTCCTCGATTGTATTTCATGTATGTCTGATTTTCGAATCCCGCCCGCCACCCTCACATGTCCTCCTGGAAGGTGATGGGGAGCCCAGCGTCAGGTCGACCATGCGTCGGGCCGCGACGGCCGCTGGCGCTGGTCGCGGCCACGCCGGTGACAAACTCGGTTTCGCCTAGCGACTACACCTCGACCGGTCCGGCCGCGCGATACATCTCGCCGCACTGCACGAAGATGGTGGCGCGGATGTCGTGCCCACTGCCGGTGTCCGCCAGCAGCTCCGGCAGTAGAGCCTTCTGCCCGCGGCCACAGATGATGATGCGGATCGATGATCGGCAGGCCGGGCTCGAGGATCGGCTCCTCAGTCAGGCGCAGCCAGTCCTCGCGCACGATGATCTGGCGGCCGTGGCCCAGCAGCGGATCGGCAACAGCCATGGCCGCTCCTACTCGATCCGGATATTGGCGGACTTCACCATCTCGGCGAAGAACGCGATCTGCTGCTCGCGGAAGGCGGCGAACTCCGCCACCGTGTTGGGCCGGGTCAGCGCCCCCAGCTCGACCAGCCGCGCCCCGGTCGCCGGCGCGCGGAATACCGCGTTCATCTCCTCGTTCAACCTCGCGATCAGCGCCGCATCGGTGCCGGCCGGCACGAAGACGCCGTTCCACTCCCAGGTCTCGAAGCCCGGCAGGGTCTCGGCCATGCCCGGCACGCCGGGGAGCACCTCGATCGGCTTGGGCCCGGTATGCACCATGCAGGTCACTTCCTTGGCCGAGCGCAGCGCCACCGTGCCCGGCACGTTGCCGAACTGCATGGGCACGCGGCCGGCGAAGAGATCGTTGCGCGCCGCGCCCATCTCCTTGTAGGGCACGTGATTGATCTTGATGCTGGCGCGCTGGTTCAGAAGCTCGAGCGTCACGTGCTGCACGGTGCCGACACCGGTCGACGCGCAGTCGAGCCCGCCCGGCTTGCTCTTGGCCAGCGCGATCAGCTCGGGCACCGTCTTGGCCTCGAACCGCACGTTGCAATTCAGCGTGTTGGGCGTCTGCATCGACAGGAACACCGGCAGCAGGTCGCGCAGCGTGTCGTAGGGCAGCTTGCCGGCGAACAGCGAGGGGTTCACCGAGTGCGCCGTGGCGTCGTACAGCAGCGTGTACCCGTCGGCCGGCGCGCGCGCCACGATCTGCGCGGCGACGGTGCCGGCGGCGCCTGGCTTGTTGTCGACGGCGAAGGTCTGTCCCAACTTCTCCGTCATCGCCGCGCAGAGGATGCGGCAGATGACATCGGCGGTACCGCCGGGACTGTAGGCGTTGACGACGCGCACGCTGCGCGCCGGGTAGGCCTGCGCTCGCGCGATTGCGGGCACCGCCAGCCCGACGGCGGCGCCCAGCACAGCGCGACGCCGGATGGCCTGGATCCGGGAAATGGCGTTTCCTCCATTTATGGCGGCTCTTGTCGGTCGTAGTGAAAAGTTTGCAGGCGCAGCGCTTTCACCGGCAAGCGCCATCGATGGCGATAGCCTGCTCCACGAAACGGAGCCTTAGCGCGCGTTGGGTTCCGGCCGAATTGAGCAGTGAAGAAGGTTGAACGGCGCGGACGGGCTATCCGCGTCAAGTCCGAGCGTTCAATTGGCCGGCAAAGTGGCGGCGGGTAGAGGTCGCTGAAGATGCCGGACGACTTGGCTTGAGTTCACCAAGCAAAAGGGGCGGGTAGAGATCCGAGCTGCATGCCTTACCGCCGCCGTCCACTATGCCGCCCTACTGTCAGCCCCGGAAACATGATGAGCCTACATCAGCGTCGCCATTCGGCCGCGGCGGGCAGGCCGGTACAGCGTTTCATCGGAACGCACGGCACCTGGCCTTCTAGACGTGGCCCCGCCGCGATACCAAACTCGCTCAGCGCAGAGGAGGTTCTCCGGATGATTGTTATCGATTCCCAGGTCCATGCCTATGAGGCCAACACTCCACAGCGATCCTGGCACACGGTGCCGAATTGGCCGGCTCACGTCACAGGTGACGAGATGGTAGCGGCGATGGACAAAGTCGGAGTCGATGGGGCGATCTTCATCTCCGCCTTTTCCATGTACCGCTACGACGCCAGCTATGCCGTGGAGGTGCAACGGGCACACCCTGGCCGGCTCGCAATCGTCAAGCCTGTCGACCCGGACGATCCCGCGGTGGCCGATGTCGTCGCCGACTGGAAGAAAACGCCGGGAAACAGTCGGCATCCGTATCATGCTGACCAAGGAAGCCAACCGCGACCCGAACGACCCGGGCATCGACCGGATCCTGCGCGCAGCCGTCCGCCACGAGTTTCCGGTCAACATTCTCTGCTGGGGCAACCTGGACGCGGGCACTGCGCTGGTCGATCGCCATCCCGACACGCGTTTCATCATCGACCACCTGGGCATCATACAGCCGCGCACGCCGCCCGCCCCGCCGCAGCCCTGGGCCGACTTACCGAAGGTGCTGGAGCTCGCCAGACGGCCGAACGCGGTGATCAAGGTCAGCGGCGCCTGCACGCTGTCCCGGGAACCGTATCCCTTCCCGGACATCTGGGATCCGCTCGCCCGCGTCTTCGATGCCTGGGGTTTCGACCGCTGCCTGTGGGGCACGGACTGGACGCGCGCTTTCGCCGTCGTGAACTACGAGCAGGCCGTCGAGCCCTTCCTCAAGACTGACCGCCTGAGCAACAGTGAGCGGGCCATGCTGATGGGTGGCGCCTGCGCCAAGGCTTATGGCTGGTCGCCGAAGAAAGGTTGAAGGTGATTGAACGAACTGAACTGGTACGATTGTTCCCGGCCCTTGGCGTAGACTTCTACGATAGCCAGCCGAATAGGCGGTCCCCCTAACCAGGCCGTGTCAGCAACAAATGATGCTTGGCCTTCGAATCAAGTCTTCTCTACCAACCACCCCACGCCGCTAACTCGGGCGACGGGTGATTCGCCAGAAACACGGTATAACCCGGCACTTTCCGGGCCCGGAGTGACACCGGAGACCGGAATCTTTGACGGTACTCGAAGCGAACAGGCCGTTTCGGGCTGAAAGTCTCCGGGTGCCTTTGATTCAGGTGTCACTCCGCGATCGGGGCTCGCCAGGACCATCAGCGCTGCGTACCACCAGCGCCAGACGTCTTTGCGCTGCAGTCCGCGAGCACTGTCCAATGGATGTCGGTGGTCTACCGGCGCGTCAGAGCGTGTCGAACTGCTGCCGCCAGTCAGCCGGTATCCCCCGGCGCAGACGGATCATCAGCGCGCCCCGCAGCTGTCGACGGCCGTCGAGGAGTTCCCGTGTCAAGCTCGGCGCCAGGAACGCCAACGGCAGGATGGTCTGCACATAGCTTGATGTAACCCCGGCCTTTTTGGCGATGGCGCGATATGATTCCGCCTCGCCCCTCTCCATCCAGCCGCGCCATTCGTGCGCCCGGCCCAGCGCCCTCAGCAATATCGGATGGGGACTCGCCGAACCGTCATCGAGGATCCTGGCCCGGTTACGATGCGCCAGTCTGGCCGTTACGACGACAGTCCGGGAGGCCGGGCTTTCCTCTGCATCCGCCGTGGCGTTGTCAATTACTGCCTTGATGATCTCGACACGGTCGGAGTGAACAATCACGCGTTCGACGCGCCTGCGCAGCGCTTCTTCAGTTGAACTTGCCTCGTCGCTGTCGGGTCCCAGCGCCTTGTGCACCAGGCGCTCGATCTCCTCCGCCGGCACACGGGCGATCGATCCGGCCCGCTCTTTCTCATTCTGCAGCAGGGCTTGGCTCACATAGTAAGGATACCGCCGACCATTGCGTCCGACCGTATAAGTCGGGCTCATCGCATTACCCCGGTCGTCGAACAACCGGGCAGCCAGCGGCCGGCCGCCCGGAACGATCGGCCGGCGTTCCCGGGCCGCACTCTTCGCCGCCAAGCGTTCCTGCACCCGCTCCCAGAGTGCTCGGTCGACGATCGCCTGCTGCCGACCCTCGTAGACCTGCCCCTTGTGAACAACCTCCCCCACATAGACCGGATTGCGGAGCAGCCAGTACAGGGCGCCCCGGCTGAAGGGCACCCCGCCCCAGGTCCGGCCTGTCGATGAAGTCCATCGCTTGCTCAGGATGCCGCACCGCCGAAGATTGTCCTGCACGTCTGATACCGTGCCCACGCGATCATAGGCTTCGAATATCGCCCGGACCGTTTTTGCCTCAGCCCCGTTTACGACCAGCTCACGGTCCCTGACGTCGTAGCCCAGGGGCAACGATCCTCCCATCCACATGCCCTTGCGCTTCGACGCCGCAATCTTGTCGCGAATGCGCTCGCCCGTGACCTCGCGCTCGAACTGCGCGAACGACAGCAGCACGTTCAGGGTCAGTCGTCCCATTGAGGTAGTTGTATTGAACTGCTGTGTGACCGACACAAAGCTGGCCCCCTGACTGTCCAGCGTCTCTACGATCCGTGCGAAGTCAGCGAGCGAGCGCGTTAGCCGGTCGACCTTGTAAACCACGATCACATTGATCCGCCCGGCAGCTACCTCGGCCAACAGCCTCTTCAACGCCGGCCGTTCCATGGAGCCGCCCGACAGGCCGCCGTCGTCATAGGCGGTCTTCACGAGCTTCCAACCGTCATGCGCCTGGCTCTTTATGTATGCCTCGCAGGCCTCCCGTTGGGCATGCAGGGAGTTGAAGGCCTGTTCGAGGCCCTCTTCAGACGACTTGCGTGTATAAACGGCGCAGCGGCGGATTGCGGTCATCACCGCTCACCCTGCTTCAGGCCGAAGAAGCGCGGCCCCGACCAGCGGGTGCCGCTGATCCGGGTCGCGATCTCCGACAGGGACCCATAGTTCTGACCGGCCCAGGCGAAGCCCTCCTCCAGCACCTTCACTCGGTGGGTCACCCCGCCCCACTCCCGTGTCAGCACCGCGCCGGGCTTCAGTCCCCCGCGTGCGGCTGATGTTGGAGGCGCATCGGCCTTCGAGGATTTACTGAGTTGTTTCAGCCAGCGACGGGTTGCTGGATCGTACCCGCCACGCGCTCGCGCCTGCAGTTCCCACGCCAACCAGAGCCGTGTCAGTTCCGCGCTTGCAAAGCGCGGTGGAGAACCGAGACGGTGGCGCCAGAGATCACGCAGCGCTCCAAGGCCGAGACCGTCCAACCGGGCGATCTCGGCAGTGAGTGTATCGTCACGCCTGGAAGACATTGACAAGCCCGTCAGGCAATCCGGTAAACGCGACGACCGTCTTCAGTTGTCTGATTGCCGATGGTCAGGCCCTGTTTCTTTTTCAGCGAGCCCGACATCGCACCGCGCACGCTATGTGGCTGCCAATCCAGCGCCGTGGCGATCTGGGCGATGGTGGCGCCCTCCTTCCGCCGCAGCATGCCTTCCAGCCGGCTTAGCTTGGTCTTCGGCCGGCCAGCAGATGCTGTGGCCTCCCTACGCTTCTTCCTGCCAGGACCGGTCGTCACTTTGTTCTTAGTCATCGTAGGCTCCATGCGCTGTTTTCCGGCCTTATACCGGCACCGCATGCACGCTTCCTTTGCCTACTTTCTCAAGTGAACTGGCGGATCATGGCATTGCGTAGATCGCGGGCAGGGGATACTTCCATGATCAGGCGCGGGCCGACTGGCGAATCGCCACTGCGGGTTCGAATCCCGCCCCGTCGGCCAGCGCTTTGTGTACACGTTTTCGCGCGTGTCGCCCCTCGATTATCCAGACAACCAATTTCAACGTTCTGCTGTCTACGGTTGTGCACAACGCCGCCTTCCTTAACCTCAGCCGCACGGGCAGCACCGCGGCGCTGCACAGCACCGCCCGTCCTCGCCAAGCGCTTCTTCCACAAGTTCGGCGGCTGCACTGAGGCAGCCAAGGCAGAGGTCTTCGCCGTGCGCATGGGGACGACATCGCGAGCTGCCTTAACACGCTATCAGGGGATCAATCGGCACGATGCGAGGCTACAACGTACAACACGAACTTGGTCAAGGTCGTAGTCAGACTTGGTTAAGGTCGTAGTCGGACAAAAGCTAGGCTTCGAATAATGTTTGAAGTGACTTCTCGCCTTTCATTCGGCGAACGCGCTTCACGTACCTCGTAACGTCGGGAACGGCGTAGTCTACGGCGACTTCCACTACACGCTCTCCTCTTGGACGCTTCGTTCGCCACGTTGCATAATGGTAGTCAGCGATTCTTGCGAAGGTTTGACGACGTAAAATTTGGTGTTTTGCACTTCCTTGAGTTTGGTAACTTTGCGCTTCGGCACAGGGTTAGCTGCCTCCGCGATAATCGCATCGGCATGAGTCTCGAGTGCGTCGACTTGTAATGCAATTCCATCGTTAGTTGCGGCAAGCAAGCTATACGCGTTTTACCTCAAGGATGCTCTCGCGCCTATCGGTGATGGCCTTCCTGAGTGCTTGGTCCAGCTCCGTGTCGGTATCGATCCAGCGTCCCGTGAAGCGGGTGCCTTCCGGTGTGTTCGATTTCTTGTAGAGCCAGACCTGAACCGTTGCGTTGGCTACGTCAAAATTCTGCAGGCTTTTAAGCAAGGGCATCCGTCATCCTCCCGCGCCACCATTATTCTTGATGACCAGGATGTCTTGCACCGACGTCTGTCGACACCGCTGCCCGGCCTCGATGTTTCCTTTGACCAGCGCCTTCGCGTTCTGTGGATCATTGCTTCCGACGAAACTGTAGGACAGGTCGTACAGTCGCCAGCCTAGGACGATGAGCAACGGGTTCAGAATGATCTGACCCGACTTGTAGGTGATCCAGAACATCCACCCCAGGAAGATAAGGAATCCGACGAATTTGCCCGATTCTTGATAGTCGATACTCATGAAGGCGACGATATACGGAAGGGTATAGTTCATCAGGTCGGTCGGAACGTACTTGGCATCCTTAACGAGGATTTCATGCTTAGGCCGGACAACAGCCAAGCTCCCGAGTGTGACCACAAGACAAGCTACGCACACAGCGAAGATGCCGATGGCAAAGGCAGGGTTCTTGAAAGGCAGCGAACACGTACCTGTCCAGAATGCGCAGCAAAAGGGCTTGCTTAGGGATGCGTAGTCAAAATTTTGCGCGAGCAGTATCAGGCTCAGCGGGAGGTACGAGCCCAAGAATATGAGTAGAGCTATCAAGATCCTAAACTGCACAGACGCCCACCTCTCCCAAAGGGATCGAGCAAATCCTAGCACCGGACCTAAAAGCTGTCACAACTTAAGGTCGTGTAAATGCTATACGCGATCGTCTGGCTGCTCCAGCGACTCAGTACAACATTTGTACTGAGTCGTCGCGGCGTCGACTTTCCAGATCACCCCTACCCTTCTTCGCGGCTTTCTATGTCGCTTTGAGCCGTCCAGAAAAGCCTATCAGCGAGCTGAAACGCAGCAATAGTTAACTGGTGGTCCGCACGGACCTTGCTGTCAAGAACGTCTGAAACAGTTCCGCGCACGCGGCGGCATGCGAGAAGGCCAACCCATGTCGCGTGCCCGCAAAGATCTGCAGCGAGCTCGAGGGAAGCAGGCCATGTAGTTCAGAAACCAACTCTGCCTCGACGAAGGGACTTGAGTCGGGAGCAATGAGCAGAATCGGGAGGTCCAAATCACGCAGGAGGGGTGTGAGGTCGGTGTTCCTCACTAGTTGGGCAACGCCGCGGACCAGAGCCGGATCGGTGCGATCTTGCAAACCACGAAACCAATCTAGTGCCACAGGAGACGCCGCGCCGTCGAAGAAGCGGTAGGTCATCATCCGCTCGGACCACGCGCGCATACTTTCTGGATCGTCGGCCAACTCCTGCCAACCATCCAGGATACGCATCCGGGCGCCGCGATGCGGGGACGAGATGGTGGTGACCGACAGCAACCGCGCGCGGCGCGTCGCGCTAGTGAACAGCGCGACCGTGCCGCCAAACGATTCGCCGATCAGATGGAAACGCTGAGCGCCAGAGGCTTCGGCCACCGCTAACACGTCGTCGCGGAAGAGGTCCAGGCTGAGCTTTGCAGTGGGCTTCAAAGGGCTGGAGCGCCCGCAACCGCGCATATCGAAGCGCACGACACGATGACGCAATGCGAGCCGTGGAAGCCATTCACTCCATATGTCGGCATTGGTGCCGAGTCCGTGGTGCAGGATCACCGTGCTCGGGGCCGCCAACCAGGGGAGTGTTAGGTCGACGACATCCCAAGCCAGAGTGCCGTCGGTAACGCCGATCTCCCGCACGTGCTAGCACTCCCTCACAGCGCGACGCCTTGGGCGGCGAGATCGAGGCCGTAGATCCGGCAGGCGTTGCCAGAGAACAGCGCCCGCTTCTCGTCGACGGTGCCACTAGCCGCGAGACGCTTGAAGGCGTTCCAAAGCACCAGCCAGCTACAAGTTCCCTTGTCGACCGGGAAGTTGCTCTCGAACATGGCGCGGTGAGTACCGAAGGCGTCAAGACAAAGGTCGACATAGGGCTTCCACGCCTCGGCGAGTTGCGCCGACGATGGTGGGCGCGGCCGATTAGGGAAGTCGAAACCCAGGACGTGCATGCCCATGCCGCCCAGCTTGACATTGACGTTGGGGCAGCGCGCCAGCTTGCGCATGGACTGACTCCAATCGGCGAAGACTTCGTCACGCCTGCCGGCGTAGGGGCCGAAGTTGGCGGGACCGCCGATGTGGTCGCAGATGATGGTCGTGTCCGGAAATGTACGCGCCAGGTCGATCAGGTCCGATAGTTGGGTGTGCAACAGCCAGGCGTCGAAGGTCAGGCCAAGAGGGGCAAGTGCGGCAAACCCTTTGCGGAACTCTTGATCCAGCAAGAGGCCGGGCGGCGGATTGGCACTGGTGGCTCTCAACCCATCTTTGTGCCATGCCGCGACGTTGCGGATGCCGCGAAAGCGTCCACCAGCCGCCGCCATGTGCGCCTCAAGTGCCTCGCGGGCGCGATCGCCAAAGCGCAGGTCAACGTTGCCGATGATGCCAGCACAGGCGCGCGCCGGACCGTACAGGCCACTGGCGCTCATCGCGGCGACGCCGTTGACGAACTCAGTCTCGCCCAGGGACTTGCGGTCGTCCGGCCCCCAAGGACGGTAGAAGACACGGCACTCGACAAAGAGCGAAGCGACCAACCGGTGCCCGGTGGCAACGTCAGCCAGGAAGTCGGGCAACATGTAGTGATGACCGCGCATGTCCATCAGGTGATGGTGCGGATCGACGATCGGCAAATCCGACTCGAGCACGGGTTCGTCAGCCTGCAAGGCGAGCCACTCGGGTCGGATGGGCAGGAAGGCATCGGGAATCCTGCTTCCGCTGACGCCGTCATTCATGGCGAACTCCTCACTGCCGATCCACCTGTTGCCTTCCCGAACGCGCCGCCCGAGGCGAGCGCCGTGCAGCGCGCCGTGTCGTAGCCGAGCAGATCTTCGAGCACGGCGTGCGTATGCTGACCGAGCGCCGGGGCGGACACAGGCGCGGCGGTCGGCGTGTGTGAAAGGCGGAGGGGCGGGCCAATGTTAGGGACGCTGCCGGCAGTGTCGTGCGGCAACGAACGCGCTAAGCCTCGGGCCGACATCTCAGGGCTAGCAAAGGCCTCGGCCAAAGTGCGCACGGGACCAGCTGGCACGTTGGCCGCCTGCAAGCGGGTCATCCACTCGGCGCGCGACCGCGTGACGAAGACAGCCTCCAGCACCGCGAACAAGGCGGTCCGATTGGCGGCCCGCGCGCGATTGGTGGCGAAACGCTGATCGTTGGCAAACTCGGGCCGGCAGAGTACGTCGACCACAAGGCGGCGGTACAAGCGGTCGTTGACTACGCACAGGTAAAAAGGCCCGTCACTTGCCTCGAACAGGCCAACTGGAGCGGCACCGGGCGGCGCTTGACCGAAGCGGCCGGGGATGCCGCCGTCGATCAGGTGGTTCATGCCGTAAAGCGCGCCTAGATTAGCCGCGGTGTCGAACAGCGCCACCTCGACGTGCTGGCCGCGGCCGGTGTGCTGACGGGCGAGGAGGCCCGCGAGAACGGCGTTGCAGGCCATCATCCCGGTCGAGACGTCGACCACCGGCGGGCCGATGCGCACCGGCGGGCCATCTGCGAAGCCGTTGAGCGACATGAGGCCGCTTTCGGCCTGGATGACCGGATCGTAGCCCGATCGGCGGGCGGCGGCGCCGGTCTGACCGTAAGCCGAGACCGAGCAGTAAATGAGGCGCGGATTGACCTTCGCGACTGCGTCGTTGCCCAGCCCGAGGCGCTCCATGACGCCGGGCGTGAAGTTCTCGACCAGCACGTCGGCGCGACGCACCAGGTCGATCGCGACCTCGTGGCCGCCCGGAGTGGCGAGATCGAGGACGAGGCTCTGCTTGCCACGGTTCAGCGCAAGGAAGGCGGCAGTTAGCCCGCCGATCGAGGCCTGGCTGGCGTAACGCATATCATCGCCGTCGGGATGCTCGATCTTGACGACTCGAGCGCCGAGATCGCCGAGTAACTGAGTGCAGACCGGGCCGGCCAACACGCGCGAAAAATCGGCCACTAAGGTGCCGCCAAGAGCTGTCGGCGCGCCGGAAGGGCGCGGCTCGTGCACGGGCAGTTCAGGGCGTGCTGCGTGATTACCGTCCATGGGCGTCAGGCCCCTCCTCCGCGCACCAGTCTGCCGGGCAGCGCGCCGGTCGGCCGGTCATCGCGCTGGGTGACGACGCCGGCGACGATAGTGGCCCGATAGCCAGTGGCGTCCTGCAAAAGCCGGCGGCCGCCGGCCGGCAGATCGTAGCTGATTCGCGGCGCGTGCAGCTGCAGGCGATCGTAGTCGATGACGTTGAGGTCGGCCTTTGCGCCTGGAGCAATCACACCGCGATCTGCAAGGCCCACGGCGAGCGCGTTGTCGCGACTAAGAGCCTTGACCATCTCGGGCACCGAGAAGCGGTGGCCGTGGCGGCGGTCGCGCGTCCAGTGGGCTAGCATAAAGGTCGGCAAGCTGGCGTCACAGATGAAGCCATAATGCGCCCCGCCATCCCCCAAGCTGACCAAGCTGTCGCGATGGCCAAGCATCTCGGCGCATGCATCGAGATTGCCAGCGGTGTAGTTCAGCAGGGGTCGGTAGAAGGTGGCGTGGCCGTCGCGTTCGAGCAGCATCTCGTACGCCAGCTCAGCGGGGTCGCGGCCCAAGGCCCGGGCGCGGCCGGCGATGCTGTCGGAGGCCGGAGGCTCGTAGTCGGGTCGCTCGGCGAACGGATAGAGGCGCCCGAAGTTGAACAGCCGCTCCTTCATGGCACGGTCGGCCGGCGCCTCGGAGAGCAGCCCGGCCTTGAAGGTGGGATTGCGCATCGCCGCGACCTTTGCCAGCAACGGCAGATCGGCGATCGCCGCCCAGCTCGGATGAGTGGAGAACGGGTTGAGGGACAGTTCCAGGCCGTAGACTAGACCCACGGCGCGGCCACAGACCTGCGCCTTGATCGGCAGGCCTGCATCGACCGCGCCTTTGATGAGCTCAAGTGCGTGGCGCCAGCGGTCGGGAGCGCGGTCGGCTTGGCCGAGCGAGATCGACAAAGGCCGTCCTGAGCGGCGGGAAAGCCCACTCAGCAAGGCGAATTCGGCATCGTCGGAGGGATGGTCGGTTACGACCTGCAGCACGCCGCGGCCGGTCTGTCCGATCGCCTCGGCGATGGCTACGAGCTCCGGCTCGTAAGCATTGAGCGTCGGCGTCGGCATGCCGTCACTGCTGCGATGCGCGAGCGTCCGCGAAGTCGAAAAGCCGAGCGCGCCGGCTTTTACGCCCTCGGCGGCGAGCCTAGCCATCGTTGCAGCATCCGCTTCGGTGGCGGGCTCGCGATTCGCGGCGCGCTGCCCCATGACGTAGATGCGCAGTGCTGCATGCGGCACCTGGGTACCGAGGTCGATGTCGAATTGGCGTTTTGCCAGCACGTCGAGATAATCGGGAAAGGATTCCCAACCCCACGGCAGGCCTTCCTCGAGCACGACGCCAGGGATGTCCTCGACGCCCTCCATCAAGCGCACCAGCATATCGCGCTCGTTCGGGCGACAAGGCGCGAAGCCGACGCCGCAGTTGCCCATAATGGCCGTCGTGACGCCATGCGATGAAGACGGCGCGATCCGATTGCTCCAAGTGGCCTGGCCGTCATAGTGCGTGTGAATGTCGACGAAGCCCGGCGTGACGAGAAGCCCTTTGGCATCGATCTCCTCGTCGGCGCGGCTGGTGACCCGACCTACTTCGACGATGCGGCCTTTCTCGATCGCAACGTCGGCCTCTCGCGGCTCGGTGCCAATGCCGTCGACCACAATGCCGTTGCGGATGATCAGCCTGCCCTCGCCCATTTGCGTCCTCCACTCTGTCCTAGGCGAAAGACTGCGTGACAAGTCGCGAAGCATCCATCGACTTCGGAGAATGTGTCTTATGCATTCACATATGTGAATGCGCATGGCTGAGTTGCGAGACGAAGCATTGAGCGGACGGATTCGCGCCCGCCACACTGCCCAGCCAACAACGGGAGGAAACCCAATGAAACGGATCACACTGCGCCGCCGGCCTCTACTGGCGGGAATTGCCGCTGTGTCGCTCGCCGCACCGGCGGTTGTGCGGGCGCAGGCCAAGATCGTCATCCCGCTCGCCACCTGGGGAAGCCCGACGCACATCAACATCGTGCAGTTCATAGGGCCGCTGGAGGCCGCACTGCAGCGCGAGACCAACGGGCGCATCACAGTGAAGCACTATCCAGCCGGCCAACTGGCGCAGGACGTCGACATGCCGATCGCCATTCCGACCGGCAAGGTAAAGTTCGGCTGGATCACCGTGCAAGGCTGGTCGGGCCTCATCAAGGACGTCGGCGCTTTGTCGCTACCGTCGGCCATGACCATGGAGCAAGTCGCCAAGGCATGCGACGAGCCGGGAGGCTTCAAGGAAGTTCTCGGCAAGCAGTTCCGCGCCAAGGGCGCCACCCTGCTCGCCATGACCGACATCGGCTCTCCCGCTATCGTGTCGTCGAAGAAGATCCTGGCGCCGGAGGACGTCAAAGGCCTACGCATGCGCGCGCCGGCGGAGATGCATGCGGAGCTGATCAAAGTGCTGGGCGGCTCGCCGGTCGCCATTCCCTTTGCCGAAGTCTACACGGCGCTGCAGCATGGCACGATCGAATCGGCGATCATCGGCTTTCAGGGGATCCAGTCGCAGCGCGTCTACGAGGTTACCAAGTTCGCCATCATCCCGGGCTCGTTCACCGGCACCGGCATGCAGGGCTTCGCCGCCAACCTGCAATGGTGGAACAGCTTCTCGGCGGCCGATCGCGAAACGATCGCCAAGGCGATCCGCGAAGCCGAGCTGGCCTGCCGCACCGAGATCATCAAAGATCGAGCCGGGCTCGCCGACCAATACCGCCAAAAGGGCATGGAGGTGACGCTGCTCGATCCCTCGATGCCTCAGTTCGCCCAATGGGCCAAGGCGACAGCGCCCCTGCTCGCGAAGGGCGAAGGCTTCAGCAAGGAGATAATGGCGCCTATCCTCGCTGCGAGCGCAGCGAAGTGAACCTCGAGCCGGAAGAAGCCCCAGAGGTTCGCGAGCAGGGTTTTTTCTTCAAGCTGGTGGGCGGCGTCAGCCGCTGGGGTGCTTATCTCGGCGGCGTGACGCTCATCGCCATCACCGTGATCGTGACCTACGATGTGTTCGCCCGCTTTCTTGGCCATCCGACGGACTGGGCAACCGAGGTTGCGGGCTACATGGTGATCGGCGTCGCGGTGTTGGGTGCAGCCGAGACCCTCCGCCACAATGAGCATTTCGCCATGCACTTGGTTGTCGACCTGCTGCAGCCGCGCACCCGATTACGGGTCGGGCTGGTGGTCTGGTGCTTGGTGACCGCGCTGGTCGCCGGCCTGTGCTGGGGCCTGCTGGCGCTGGTCGATAATTCGCTGCAGTACGGGCTGCGCTCGTCGACAATTGTTAGCGCCCCCCTTGCGGTGCCGCAGCTTGTGCTGCTCTTGGGCTTCGTCGCGCTACTGGTCGCGCTGGTGGCGCGGATCGTTGCGCTGGCCCATCGGGTCCGACGGGATCGGCAATGATCGCCCTCGGCGTACTGCTGTTCTTCTTCGCCCTCGTAGTTGCCGGCACGCCAATCTTCGGCGCAATGGGAATCGCAGCACTGACGGGCGTATGGCTGCTCGACGAAAGCACCACACCGCTGCTCAATATCGGCCTGACCGTCTACCAGTCGCTGGGCAACTTCCTGCTGATTGCCGTGCCACTCTACATCTATGCCGGTACTCTTATGGAAGTGGCCGGCCTCAACGAGAAGCTGTTCAAGTTCGCTCGCGTCTGGGTGGGCGCGGTGCCGGGCGGGTTGGGAGTGGCGACGGTGGTGGCATGCGCCATCTTCGCAGCCATCTGCGGGTCGTCGGTGGCGACCGCAGTGACCATAGGCTTGGTCGCCTTCCCAGCCCTGGTGCGCGGTGGCTACACGCCGCATTTCAGCGGCTCGCTGATTGCCGCTGGCGGCACGCTCGGCATTTTGATTCCGCCCAGCATCGCCATGATCATCTTCGGCGTGCTTACCGAGCAGTCGATTGCCCAGCTGTTCATCGCCGGCGCGGTGCCCGGCGTATTGCTCGTCGGCCTCATGGCGCTGTATGCGGTGTTCTTCTCCGGCGTTCGCTCCGACCCGGCGCCAATGACCTGGGCGGAGCGGTTCCGGGTGACACGCGAGGCGGTCCTGGTGCTCTTCCTGCCACTCGGCGTGCTGTTCAGCATCTACAGCGGCCTGGCCACGCCGACCGAGGTTGCGGCGCTGGCCGTGGCCTATGTCATCGTCATCGGCATCGCCACCCGCATGCTGACTTGGCAGCATTTCTGGAGCGCGACCATGAAGGCGACTCGCACCAGCGTCATGATCTTCATGATGATCGCCTTCGGCCAGGCTCTAACTGAGTTTTTTACCCTGACCGGGCTGCCGCAGATGGTGGTCGACCTCGTGTCCTCCTCGGGGCTCGGCTATCTCGCAGTCGTCACCCTGATGGTGTTGATCTACATCCTGCTCGGCACCTTTCTCGAGGCGACGTCGATGATGCTGGTATCGGTGCCGATCATGTTCCCACTCGCCAATGCAATCGGCATGGATCCGCTGGCGTTCGGCGTGTTCGTCGTGCTGGCGGTCGAGGTAGCGCAGATCCATCCGCCGTTCGGCATCAACCTCTATGCGCTGTCGGGTATCGGCAAGGTCCACATCGGGCGCATGTCGATCAGCGTCATCCCCTACATTGTAATGATGATCGTCATGATGTTCGTCATATCGCTGTTCCCGCAGATCGTGACCTGGCTGCCGAGCACGATGCGTTGAAGACGCGCTACGACTTGACGAAATGGCGGTCGATGCCGCGGCGCATCAGGCGCACGATCTCGCGCTCGCGCGCCTTAAGCCGATCGACTGGCCCGCCAGCGCCGATGGCGACGCGGCGATCCGGCGCGGTTCCCGGCAAGTTCATTGCAATTATGCCGCTTCCCGTCACGTAAGTGCCGTAGGAGCGGGCGTAGCCCGAGATCCTCACCTCCTTGAGGATGGCCATGAGCTTCTTGTATTCGACCGGCGCCTCGCGACCAGTAGCATTGATGCGGTCGACGAGGGATCGGATCTCGGCGTCGTCGCACTGGCTCAGTAGCGCCCAGCCCATGCCCGATCGATGCAACGGCCGCACCGTTCCCGGTGGTACGTTGAGCATGATTGGATAGATGCCAGGAATGATGTGCACGTACTGTGCCTCGATATCC